>NZ_CP066783.1:1087500-1372500 GCF_019186805.1 Comamonas fluminis
CGCGTTGATGTGATGGTGCGCAAATAAGCGGGCATCGCCGCCCATGAAAAAAGCCAGGCAGTCAATGCCTGGCTTTTTTGTTTCGGCCTGATTTTTCGACGCTCTATCAGCGGTCTGTAATCCTGCTGCGGGCCATCACACCAAACAGCAGGCCAGCGATCGCAGCAATGGCGGACGCACTCAGAATGCCCAGCTTGGCTGCGCCCAGCAGATTGGCGTCTTCAAAGGCAAGCCCACCCACGAAAATTGCCATGGTGAAGCCGATACCGGCGAGCAGGCCCACCAGCAGCACGCCATGCCAGTTCAACCCTGCAGGCAGGCTGCACAGGCGAGACTTCACGGCCAGCAAGGTGGCCAGGAAAATACCCAGAGGCTTGCCCAGCACCAGCGCAATCATCACGGCCCACATGGCTGTTTGCGGCGCGGAGGATTGCAGATCTGTGCCGCTGAACTGAACACCTGCATTGGCCAGCGCAAACACGGGCATCACACCAAACGATACCCAGGGGTGCAGCAGCATGGGCAGGCGCAGCGCAGGCGCAAGCAGGTCGCGCTGGGCAGACTGCACGGCACGCAGCTGTTGGTGCACCTGCTGTGCATCGGGCTCCGGTTGTGCCAGTTGGGTCTGAGCGCTTTGCAGCGCCTGCTGCGCCGTGGCCATTGCGGGGCGGCTGGATGGTCGCATCAGCACAGGCGTCATCAGGCCCAGCACAACGCCTGCCAGCGTGGGATGCGCACCGGTCTTGAGCAGGCCAAACCACAGCACCGCACCCGGCAGCACATACAGCAGCGCGGAGGCAATGCCCATGCGGTTGAACAGCAGCACCAGCAGCACGCCTGCACCAGCAATCACAAAGCCCATGGCTTGCAGGCCGCCGGAGTAGAAGAAGGCAATGATGAGCACGGCCACGATGTCATCAATGATGGCCAGCGCCAGTAAAAAGATGCGCAGTGAGGCCGGAATATTGCGGCCCAGCAGTGCCAGCACACCCACGGCAAATGCAATGTCTGTCGCCGTGGGAATGGCCCAGCCGTTGAGCAGTGTCCTGTCGCCGCCAATCAGCGCTACATAAAGCAGTGCGGGCACCACCACGCCGCCAATGGCAGCGATCAGTGGCAGGCTGGCCTGGCGAAAACTGGCCAGAGCGCCATCATGCAATTCACGGCGAATTTCCATGCCCACGACCAGAAAAAACACGGTCATCAGCACATCGTTGACGATGAAGTGCAAGTCGGTGCTGAAGCTCCACGGCCCCAGTGTCATGGCGACCGGCGCATGCCAGGCAGTGAAATAACTGGCCGCCCAGGGAGAGTTGGCCCAGATCAGTGCTGCAGCGGCGGCCAGCATGAGCACCATGCCGGCAAACGATTCGATATGCAGCAGGTGCGCGATCTTTTCCTGCACACGTTCGGTGGCGGCTTGCAGGGCGGGAATGTGAGGCTGATTTTGAGGGGCGTGAGCGGGTGCAGAGGGCGCAGGGGCCTGCACAGTGTTTTGTGGGTCCATGTGTCGAGTGGTGATGCAGTCGCTGGCAAGCTGTGCCTGATCTGTGCGCGAGAAAAGACTCGCATGCAGCACAAAATGCGGAGCACGACTGGCGCGCTGGCGGCCCGACCTGCGCATGAACATTCACCTGCCATCGCCACCTTGCGTGACGGGCACCCGGTTCTAATTTTACTGAATTCATCTTTAACAGTGATGAACGTTGGTTATTTCTGTCAATACAGCACTCATCGTGAATGACTGGGATTTGCTTCGCAGTCCGCGTCAGCGTGGCTGATGCAGCCGCACCGCACGAATTGCGTGCGCGGCGGCTGGGTGGCGCCGCTATGCTGCGTGAATTCAAGAATGAAGGCTGCGCATGTCGGGTGTTGGAACGGAATATCTCTGGGTGTTTGTGGTGCTGTTTGCGGCGGCTGCGCAGACCGTGCGCAACACGGCGCAGCGCTCGCTGACGGCGCAGGTGGGCACCTTGCCTGCCACGCTGGTGCGTTTTCTGTACGGCCTGCCTTTTGCCGCCATCTATCTGCTGGCGCTGTATGCCCTTGGTGATGGGCGCCAGAGCCTGCCACAGTTTTCGTGGGCCTATCTGGGCTGGATTGCACTGGGTGCTTTTTTTCAGGTAGCAGCTACGGCGGCTTTGCTGGTGGCGATGAAGGAGCGCAATTTCGCCGTGGCGGTCACTCTGTCCAAGACCGAGGTGCTGCAGGTTGCTCTTTTTGCATCTATTTTTCTGCATGAGCTGCCTACGCCGCTGGCGCTGCTGGCCATGGTACTGGCCACGGTGGGCGTGCTGATGCTTTCACTGCCGCCGCGCGGGCAGATCTTCACGCTGTCGGCCTGGGCCAGCAAGTCATCCATTTACGGTTTGATCTGCGGCGCCTGCTTTGCGCTGGCCACCATCGGCTTTCGCGGTGGTGCGGTAGAGCTTGGCAGGCTGGGCGTGACTTCGCCCTGGCTGTCGGGAGCCTGGGGCGTGCTGATTGCGCAGACCATGCAATCCATTGGCATGGGGGCGTGGATTGCCAGGACGAATGAACAAGGGCTGCGCCCCATCTTCAGAGCCTGGCGCATTTCGCTGGTGGCGGGCAGCATGGGGGCTGCCGCGTCGCTGGCATGGTTCACGGCCTATGCCATGCAGGGCGCGGCGCCGGTGCGCACGCTGGGCATGGTGGAGGTAGTTTTCAGCTACATCGTCTCGCGCCGCGTCTTTAGCGAAAAGCTCTCCTTGCCCGAAAAGCTGGGTATGGCGCTGATGATGGCCGGGCTGGTGCTGATCTGTCTGCAGCTCTGATTTTGAGAGCTGCTTGCGCACAACTTCATTCGTATTCGGTTGGGTTTATCTATGAATGCCAATGAATACATACGCAAACAGCTTCTGAATCAGTAGCGCTCTGACCTGCTTCAGATGGCCGTCGCGGCCAGCGGTGAGAGCCGTGTCTGAGCGCTGGCGCTGCCCAGCGTCTGCATGACGATGCTGCCCACCATGTCCGCGGTGACGGCAGACAAGGTCCAGCCCAGGTGACCGTGGCCGGTGTTGTAGAAGACGCAGGGCTTGCTGCCCCGGCCCACGCGTGGCATCAGGTTGGGCATCATGGGGCGCAGACCGGCCCATGGCACGACGCTGCGGGTATCAATGCCGGGAAAGCATTGCTGCACCCAGTCGATCAGCGGGCGAATGCGGTCCGAGCGAATGTCCCTGTTGTAGCCATTGAACTCTGCCGTGCCCGCCACGCGGAAACGGTCGTCGCCCAGGCGGCTGGTGACCAGCTTGGTTTCATCATCGAGCAGGCTGACGATGGGGGCTGCCGCGCGGCTGGCCGCATCGCGCAGATTGACGGTGATGGAGTAGCCCTTGACCGGGTAGATGTTGACGCTGTCACCCAACTGGCTGGCCAGTGCACGGCTGGCGGTGCCTGCGCAGATGACCATGGCGTCAAAGTCGGTGGTTTCGGTTTCTGCGCCCTGGCGCACGGTCACGCTGGCCCGCTTGCCGTTGCTGTCCACGGCCACGATTTCTTGTTCGTACAGGCATTTCACGCCCATGCGTTCGCAGGCGGCGGCCAGGCCGCTGGTGAACTTGTGAATGTCGCCGGTAGAGTCGCTCTCGGTGAAATATCCGCCGTAGAACTGGCCCGACAGCGTGGGCTCAATCGCATGCATTTCATCGGGTGTGACGGCGCGGCGCTCCAGGCCGCCCTGTGCCAGCAACTGCGAGACTTTACCCGCGTGCTCAAAGCCTGCACGGTCGCGGTAGATGTGCAGGATGCCTTGCTTTTTCAGGTCGAAATCAATGCCTTCACGTTCAGCCCAGGTGAACAGGTGCTCGCGTGCTGCAATGGCCAGGCGTGCGGTTTCGACGGTGTTTTTCTCGTACTGAGGAATGGCCGCCAGAAACTGTGCGAACCACGAAATCTTGTGCCAGCTGGGTTTGGGATTGACCAGCAACGGCGCGTCGCTTTTGAGCATCCATTTCAGCCCCTTGAGGATGGTGGACCAGTGCGTCCAGACCTCGGCGTTTGATGCGGAAAGCTGGCCACCGTTTGCGAACGAAGTCTCCATGGCCGCGTAGCGCTGCTTTTCAAACAGGGTGACGGCAAAACCGCGGCGAGCCAGAGCGTAGGCGGTGGTGACGCCCGTGATGCCACCACCGATGACGGCGATTGTTTTCATGTTTCAGATTCCAGAAGCGTCAGAGGGTGGAAGCCCCTGCGCAACCATTGCACAGCGGGCGCCCCCTCTGTTCTGGACCTGAGAGATTCACGAGCCGCCTGAGGCGAGGATCGCTTGCTCCTTCGGTATGCCCGGCGGACGATGACATCCGGGCATTCTTCAGAGTGTGTGAAACAGTGATGCCGATCCTTTTGCCTGAGAGTTTCCGGGGCGGTTGCTCCTTCGGCGCTGCATACTTTGGCAAGCTGCAGTCTCTCTCGATATCACCGGGCTGAAAGCCTGTAGGCGAATGTAGGAAGAATGCCCGTGGCTGGCTATGCGGGTTTCCTAGACTTACAGATTCGGTTTCTGGCTTGCCAGCCAGCTCTTGCTGGCACAGGCAAAATCGGCAGCGTGAGTGATCTTCCCGTCAGCCCTGAAACCAAGCCCCGGCGCATTGCCCATCTGGATATGGATGCGTTTTATGCCTCGGTGGAACTGCTGCGCTATCCGCAGCTCAAGGGCTTGCCGGTGGTCATTGGCGGTGGGCGGCGCAGCTTTGATGATGAGTTGCTGGCACGCCATGCGGGGCTGCCGCTGTCAGAGATTCCGGTGGCCGATTTCCCGCTGCTGCGCGACTACACAGGGCGCGGTGTGATCACCACGGCCACCTACCCGGCGCGGCAGTTTGGCGTGGGCTCGGCCATGGGGCTGATGAAAGCGGCCAAGCTGTGCCCGCAGGCGATTTTGCTGCCGGTGGACTTTACCCAATACCGGCGTTTTTCACGCGCTTTCAAGGAAATCATTGTCTCCATCGCGCCGCTGATGGAGAGCCGGGGTGTCGATGAGGTCTATATCGACTTTACCGACGTGCCCGGTGGCCAGCGTGAAGGCGGGCGCGTGCTGGCGCGGCTGATTCAGAAGACGATTTTTGAGGCCACAGGGCTGACCTGCTCGGTAGGTGTGGCGCCCAACAAGCTGCTGGCCAAGATGGCCAGCGAGTTCAACAAGCCCAATGGCATCTCCATCGTGCAGCCAGAAGATCTACAAAGCCAGATCTGGCCGCTGGCCTGCCGCAAGGTCAACGGCATTGGGCCCAAGGCCGATGCCAAGCTCAAAAATCTGGGCATTGAAACCATTGGCGATCTGGCGGCGCAAAGCCTGCCGCAGCTGCTGCACTGGTTTGGCAAAAGCTACGGTCACTGGCTGCATGAGTCGGCCTGGGGGCGTGATGAGCGGCCAGTGGTCACAGAGAGCGAACCCGTTTCCATGAGCCGCGAAACCACGTTCGAGCGTGACTTGCACGCCGTGCGTGACAAGGCCGAGCTGGGGGCGATCTTCACCGATCTGTGCGAGCGCGTGGCCGATGATTTGCAGCACAAGGGCTATGTGGGCCGCACGGTGGGCATCAAGCTGCGCTATGACGATTTCAAGATTGCCACGCGTGACCAGACCTTGCAGCTGCCGGTTCAGGATGCGGCGGCAATCCGTCAGGCGGCAGGGCAGTGCCTCAAGCGCGTACCGCTGGGAAAGCGTATCCGTCTGCTGGGCGTCAAGGTCTCGGGCCTGATCCGGGCGGCGGACTGGCAGGCCTCAGCGGATGACCCTGTTGCGCGCGAGGCACTGCTCAGGCCTGCAAGTTTGACCTCTGTCAAGAACAGCGATCCTTACACCGCTTCCCTGTTCTGAGTGCCTGCGCAGGGGCATGCAGGCTGTGAGATGATTCAAATGTGAGATTGTGTATCTTGGTTTCCAGTCGCTACTGAGCCGCCAGTTTGCTGTCTCTAACAATGAATAAACAGGCTCATTGGAGGACTGAGGGCATGCGCCTGAATCTGCCGGTCACACAACAGAATTACGATTTCCCGGGCGACGAACTGCTGGTTTCCAGCACCAACACCAAAGGCGAAATCACACATTGCAACCCAGCGTTTGTGCGCGTCAGCGGGTATGTGTATGAGGAGCTGATTGGTCAGCCGCACAACCTGATTCGCCACCCCGATATGCCCGCCGCGGCCTTCAAGGATATGTGGCGCACCATTGCCCACGGCTATCCGTGGACGGCGCTGGTCAAGAACCGCCGCAAGAATGGCGACCATTACTGGGTGCGTGCCAATGTCACGCCCATCATGGAAGGCGGCAAGCCCAGCGGCTATCTGTCGGTGCGCACCAAGCCCTCGACCCGCGAAGTGGCAGAGGCCGAGGCGCTGTACGCACGCATGCGCAATGAAGAAAAGCAGGGAAAGGCGAGCTTTCGCCTGCGCGCTGGCGAGGTGCGCCGCCTGGGCTTGATGGGCCTGTGGGAAAGCCGCAAGGATGTCGGGCTGGTGGCGCGCATGGCCTGGCTGCTGGCGGTGGTGGCCGTGATTGCCATGCTGCCCGATATGCTGGGCTGGCAAGGGGCACTGGCCTGGGGCTCGCGCGCTGCGGCTCTGGTGCTGGGCGGCGGCTTTGTGCTGTGGCGCTTTTACCGCCGCTGCGTGGCGGGGCTGGAGGAGGCCAGCCGCTTTGCGGCGGATGTGGCCAGCTGCAATCTCAGCACCGAATGCAACCAGAACTACGATGGTGGCATGGGCGCACTGATGCTGCGCCTGCAGCAGATTCAGATCAATCTGCGGGCTGTGGTGGGTGATGTGCGCACGGAAGTGCGCGGCTTTGCAGAAACGGCGCACGATATTGCCCAGAGCAGCTTTGAGCTGGCGGGCCGCACCGAATCTCAGGCGGCCAGCCTGCAGCAGACAGCGGCATCGATGGAAGAAATTTCCGGCACCGTGTCGCAGACAGCGGACACCGCGCAGTTCATGGCCGGTGCCAGTGATGAAAGCCGCACAGTGGCCAGCCGCAGCGGCGCAGCCATCAGCGAGGTGGGCGTGGCCATGGAGCATATCCGTACCTCCTCCACCCGCATGAGCGAGATCATTGGCGTGATTGAAAGCATTGCCTTCCAGACCAATCTGCTGGCGCTGAACGCGGCGGTGGAAGCTGCTCGTGCAGGCGAGCAAGGCCGTGGCTTTGCCGTGGTGGCCGGTGAGGTGCGGGCGCTGGCCCAGCGCAGCGCCGAGGCGGCCAAGGAAATCAGCACGCTCATCAACCGCACGGTGGATGGCATCAACGATGGCAACTCGCGCATGCGTGCAGCGGGCCAGACCATTGACGGCATGGTGGATGCGGTGGACAAGGTCAGCGCTCTGGTGCACCAGATCAGCATTGCCACACGTGAGCAGTCGATTGGCATCTCTCAGGTCAACGAAGCGGTGGCGCAGCTGGATTCCGTCACGCAGCAGAACGCCGCGCTGGTGGAGCAGTCCACCAGTTCGGCAGACTCGCTGCGTTTGAGCGCCAGAACGCTGGAACGCTCGGTGGATGTGTTTCATCTTTGATAGCATCAAGCGTCTGAAATAACCAAGGGCAGCTGGCACAGACAGCTGCCTTTTTTGTCTCTGCCACATTGGCGGCTTGAGGATTGCGGAATGAGTGTTGTGCTGTCTCTGGTGTCGATTGCAGTGCTGGCCCTGTGTCTGCTGGTCTGGCTGCTGTCGCGTCTGCGTGACAAGTCAGGGGATCAGGCGGCTCCTGCGCTTGCAAAGCCGCCTGCGCAAGCGGCTGCCGCAAGTCCGAAAGAGCTATCAAGTCAGGAGCTGCCTGCACAGGCAGAGCAAGCGCCAGAGGACAAAAAGGATGTGAGCTTTCGCATTCAGGGTGAGCGCGGCATGGGCGGGCCGGTGTTTGGCGATGTGATGTGTGCCGATGGCGTCTATCTGCCCCATGTCTGGGAGTCAGACATCCACACCTCGTTTGATGGCCGCTGGCTGCGCACCGGTTTTTATGACAGCGAGACAGCGCACCTGGTGGACCGCAAATCCAGACGCAGCTGGCTGATTCGGGCTGACGAGGCCGAAGCGCTGGACGCTGTGCACTGGCGCATGCCGCGCTGGAGTGGCGAGACCCTCAACGAAAGCGGCATTGCCGATGACGCCCATGTCGTCATGGCTGATGCCAGCTTTGAAGCCTGGCTGGCCGAAAACCTGAGCGCTGCGGCCGAGCCGCTGGTGCAGATTCGTGACATCTGGCTACCCAAGGAATGGGTGCCAGAGCAGGCCGCTGAGCAGCCGCCCAAGCTGGCTGCGCCACCGCTGCTCAAGGCTGAGCCGGGCAAGCTGGCCATTCCCGCGCCTGAGCTGACGCTGGAGCGCCACTGGCCGCCTGCGCTGCGCCATCTGCGCTCACCCCTCGCTCCGCTGGAGCAGCCCAACTGGCGCTTGCAGATGGCCGGCAAGCCCACGCCCTGGATGCTGGATGGCGACCATGCCATGGTCTGGCGTGCAGATGGGCAGGCGCTGGCGCTGTATGCCTATCCGGCAGACGATGCGCAGGAATATCGGGAAAGGCGACTGGTCGTCTGGACTGCAGAGCACGGCTGGCAGCAATGGGACGCCTATCAGCCCTATGACCGCAAGTCATGGAGTGTGTATGGCTACTGGCCTGAGGACGGTGATGAGCGTGCGCAGCCTACGCTGAGCTGGATGGGGGAGCAGGTTTTGCAGCGCGTGGCGCTGGACACGCCAGCGACCGAGCGCCTGCATGACGGTACCAGCATCAGAATCATCGTCAGCAGCATTGAAGGCTGCGCAGAGCATGAACGCAATGGCCGGGTGAAGCTCAAGCCGATTCCGGCGGTCAGCTTTTGCTGGCTGCGCGACCCGGCTCAGCCCGAAGTCTGGCGTGCGTTGAGCGAACCCGTGCAGGGCAAGCCTTTGATCTGGACATTGAGCAAGGACGCCAAGGATGAGCAGGGCGAAACCTCGGCCTGGAATCTGCAGTGGGGTGACAAGCACATCAGCGGCAGCTGGGCGCTGGAGCATGTGATCGTGCGCGGTCGCTGGGCGGTGCTGATGCCGTTCGGGCGTGCGCCTGTGCGCGGTGGTGCGGGGCAGTTGCAGGTCTGGAATGGCGAGCGTCTGCAGACCGTGGATTTGCCCTGGCCGGTGGAGCGTATCCGGCCTGTGCCGGGCAAGAATGAAGGCATGGCGCTGCGCGTGGAGCTGATCGCGCTGGTGGCCAGCCTGGACGACAAGGACTGGGACCCCAGCACCGGCAGCTGGCGCTGGCCCATGCATTCAGTATCTTCCAGCCACCTGTCGCGGCCTGACTGGAGGCCTGTGTACATGCTCCGTGAGATCGCGCCCGATGCCCAGGGCCACTGGCGGCTGCTGCCGCGCTGGCGCGAAGTGAGCCAGATTCAGCATCCCTGTGCCGATGGCGACTACGTCTGGCGCGACGCAGCACGCGGCGATGCGCTGTGGTGGTGGGGTGGGCAGAACCAGCGCGTGGACAGCTACTGGAGCGGGAATGAATGCCGCATTGAAGGCGTGACCATGACGCGCAGTGGCCTGGCGCTATGCGGCACCGGCCCCTGCGCCTGCCCGCATCCCGCAGGCGAGGGCTGGGCCGTGCTGGAGTTTGTCGATCACCATTACGCCCGCCCCAATGAGTGGAA
The DNA here is from genome assembly GCF_019186805.1 of Comamonas fluminis. Classification (NCBI taxonomy): domain Bacteria; kingdom Pseudomonadati; phylum Pseudomonadota; class Betaproteobacteria; order Burkholderiales; family Comamonadaceae; genus Comamonas; species Comamonas fluminis. Next base: position 1,097,151 of record NZ_CP066783.1, read on the forward strand.
GCTGCACTGGCTCAACCCCGTGGAAAAAGAGCTGCGCACGCTGGTGCTGGGCGGCAATATGCCCTTGATTACCGCCTGGGACAACCAGGGCCTGCATTGGGTGGATACCCAGCCGGATGAGGACGATGCAGCTGGAGCGGCAGCCCAGCTGGTCACGCTGTCTATGTGGAACAAGGCCGAAATGGAGCCGCTGCGCCAAGGCGCAAACGGGTTGTGGCTGCGCAAGCAGGATTTGCGCTACGCGCAGGCTTTGCTGGGGCAGGATGACTGTCCGTGGAGTAGATGACTGTCTCCCCCTGAGCCGCTTTGCGGCTTCCCCCTCTCTCGCTTTGCTTCGCAATGCGGGAGGGGGACGGCAGCTTCGCCGCGAGGCGGCTCTTGCTCGCTGCCCCTTTGTTGAAGGGCGCCAGTTTTGTAGAGGCTTGCTTTGAGTGCTGGTGGCTTTATTGTCGTGCGGTGCGCACATTGGCGGGCAGGGCGCCGGGGTGGCTGGTGCGCAGGGGGTTGATGTCCAGACCGCCGCGGCGGGTGTAGCGGGCGTAGACGGACAGTTTGATGGGTTTGCAGCGCGTCCAGATGTCCATGAAGATGCGCTCCACGCACTGCTCATGGAATTCGTTGTGGTTGCGAAAGCTCACCAGATACTGCAGCAGGCCTTCTTGCTCAATCTGGGGGCCGCTGTACTGAATCTGCACGCTGCCCCAGTCGGGCTGGCCGGTTACCAGGCAATTGCTCTTGAGCAGGTTGCTGACCAGGGTTTCGGTGACGGGGGCTTCATCATGGCTGGCGCGCAGCAGCTCTGGCGCGGGGGTGTACTGGGTGCATTCCACATCCAGCCGGTCCAGCAACTGGCCATCCATCTCATGCACTTGCTGGGCGTCGAATTTTTCCACTTCCAGCAGGTTCACGCCCACACTGGCTTTTTTGTCGCTGCCGCGCCAGGCGGCTTCGGACAGGTCGGCGCGCAGGCGCGCCAGCACTTCGCTGGCGTCCGCAAAGCGGCTGTTGTTGAAGCTGTTCAGATAGAGCTTGAACGACTTGCTCTCGATCAGATTCGGGGTTTCGCAGGGAATGGTGAAGTGCACCAGTGCCACCTGCGGCTTGCCGCGCAGATTGAGCCAGGATAGCTCGAAAGCTGTCCACAGGTCTGCGCCAAAGAACGGCGGGTTGCTGCCTGCGCCGATTTCCTCACGCTTGGTCAGGCGGGGAATGGGAAAGAGCAGGGAGGCGTCGTATTGATCGACATAGGCCGAGCTTTTGCCCAGCTGCGATTGTTCAGGAGTATTCATGGCACGAAAGATGACAAAAGCGCAAACTGCAAAATAGATAGCAGCTTGCGCATGTATTGATTAGGCTTGAGGTGGTTTTTACTTGAATTCGCGTTCACGCAGCCACTTGGTGGCAATCCACTTCTCGCCTTCCAGCACCGGTGCGCCGCCGTGCAGGCTTTTGGTGGCGGGGTCGGGGCGGTCATAGCTGAAGAACACCGCATTGCCTTTGCGGGGCACCACCTGCAGGCCCACGTCGGGGAAGGTGGTGGCGCCGCCGCGTGTGGGCTCGTTCAGATACATGACCAGCGTGCCCACGCGTTGACCGCCACGGCGGAGAATGGTGGGCGTTCCCGGTTCATTGGGGGCGAAATAGTCGTAGTGCGGCTTGTATTCCGCGCCCGGCAGGTAGTGCAGCACCTGCAGGCCTTCGCCGTTTTCCAGGGGCCAGTTCAGCAGGCGGGCAATGCGCTCTTCCAGGGCGCGTATGACTTCGTTTTCACCGCGCTGGAAAAACATGCCGTTGCTGGTGCGGTCCTGGTTCAGTGCTTCGCCGCCGCTTTGGTTGTCCACGGTCAGAGAGCGCTGCATGCGGGGCTTGGCTTCGGCAATCAGGGCGTCGCACTCTGCATCAGACAGCAAGTTGCCAAATACCACCACGCGAGGGTTGCTCAGGCTGGTGAGCACATGAACCTCACGGTCGCCCACCTTGATGCTGCAGGGATCGGTCTTCAGATCAGGCTCGGGAACTCCTGTCGCTGATTTTTCAATCGACACAGCGGGGCCGGAGGCAGCCTTGGCAGCCGCAAAGGGAAAGGGCAGCTCGCCCTCTTCGGGCAGGGCCAGTGCACGGCGTGCCAGATGCTCCGCCCAGCCCGCAGTGCGCATGGATTGCAGCAGACTGGGGGCAGGAACGCCGGCCGCCATCTGGGTGCGCAGCCATTGCATCAGCTCAGGGGTCAATCCCGGAGGAATGTGGAACTCGCCTTGGGTAGATGTGCTCATGGTGGTGATGCTAGTGCGCTGCGCGCGCAATTTCAATGCGGGGTCAGTCTTCCAGACGTCGGCGAAACACCAGACGCTGCGGGGTGGAGGCAGATTCGGCCAGTGCATAGCCTTCCAGGTCAAACTTGCGCAGGTCGGCCACTTTCCTGGCCTTGTGCTGCACAGCCCAGCGCACCATCAGCCCGCGTGCACGCTTGGCGTGAAAACTGATGATTTTGTACTTGCCACCCTTGAAGTCCTCGAACACGCATTCCACGACAGGCGCCTTGAGGGCCTTGAGGTCCACAGCCTTGAAGTATTCCTGCGAAGCCAAGTTGACCACGATGCGCTCGGCCTCGGGCTGCTCGCTGCTGCGCTCGTTCAGGTAATCGGCAATCTGGGAGCCCCAGAACTGGTAGAGGTTGCTGCCCTTGGCATTCTGCAGGCGGGTGCCCATTTCCAGGCGGTAGGGCTGCAGCAAGTCCAGCGGGCGCAGCGCGCCGTACAGGCCGCTGAGGATCACCACATGGTCCTGCGCCCAGTCCAGCTCCTTGGATTTGAGGCTGGCGGCGTTCAGGCCCTCATACACATCACCATTGAAGGCCAGCACGGCCTGGCGCGAATTCTTGGCAGTGAACTTGGGGCTGAAGGCTTCGTAGCGGCCCACGTTGAGCACGGCCAGCTTGTCGCTGATGCTCATGAGCTCAGAAATCTGCTGCGGCGACTTTTCGCGCAGCACTGCGATCAACTCCAGCGGCTGTTTCTTGAAGACGGGCAGCGTGTGGGGCAGATCGGCGGGGACAGGGCTTTCGTAGTCCAGTGACTTGGCGGGTGAGATCAGAAACAACATGGCTTGACGCTAACAAATTCAAAAAAGGGGCACAAGAAAAAGGGCTCCCCACTGCGTGTGGTCGCTGCCCTCCGAGAGGGGGATTTTCATCTTGGGGCGGCCCGGCGATGAAAAGGGCTCCCCACGCTCCCCACTGCGCGCGGTCGCAGTCCCTGCGAGAGGGGGCTTTTCATCCTGGGGCAGCCCGGCGATGAAAAAAGGGCCAAGGCCCGTCCACCGAAGTGGACAGCGCCATTGGCCCTGTTTTGCCGGAAGGCAGTCTGCTTAGGCGTTGTTGCCAGCAGCTTGCTCTTCCTTCTCGAACGGCAGTTGCATCAGGCTCAGATCCTTGCGGGTCTCCACCAGAATCAGCGGGCCTTCATCCAGCACCACAGGCGCGGGGCGCTCGCGGGGGATGCGCACAGGCTTGGGCTCGGCAGCAATCGCGGCCTGCACAGCGGCGATCTTGTCGGCGTCAGAGTTGATCCACTGCAGACCGGAAGCGGCAGCCAGCTCATGCAACTGCGCCAGAGGCAGCTCATAGGCCTGCGCCTTGGGAACGGCAGGGGCTGCAACTTCCACGACAGCAGGGGCAGCAGCCGGTGTTGCAACTGGTGCAGCAACGGGTGCCACTTCTGCGGCTACAGCAGTAACAGCTGCAACGGCAGTCACAGGTGCTACGGGCTGAGGCTCTGCCGCCACTGCCACAGGTGCGGCCTGCTGCACAGCAGGAGCAGCGGCTGCGGGTGCTTCTACTTCTGTAGCTGCAGGCGCTTGCTCAGCATGGGCTTGAGGCGAAACAGCATCAAAGTAGCTGCGGCGGGCAGGCTGCTCGCCAGCTTCTGCGGCAGGGGCTTCCACTGGGGCAGAGGCCTCGGCTGCTTGCTCAGTAAAGCCTGCTTCGCCAGCTTGGCCGTCACGCGGCGTGCGGTCACGGCGGTCGCGGCCATAGCGGTCACGCGAGCGGCGCTGACGCTGTTCGCGAGGCTGCTGGTCGCCCTGGGCGTCCTGAGCCTGCGCATCAGAGCCTTCCTGTTGCTCGTTTTGCTGCAAGTTTTCATCTGCCACCGCTTGCATCACGGGCTGTGCGTCAGCATTGCGGGGCTGGCGCTCGCGGCGGTTGCCGCCTTCATTGCGCTCGCCACGCTCAGCGCGGTCTCCACGTTCTGCACGGTCGCCGCGCTCACCACGTTCCTGGCGGTTGCGTTCCTGCTTGGGCGCTGCGGCCTGGGCGTTGAACTCCTCGTTGGCGTTCAGCGCGGCTTCTGTCACCTGGGGCTGACGCTCGTCGCGGCGGTCATTGCGTTCACCACGGTCACGGCGGTTGCCGCGCTCGCCACGTTCCGCACGGTCACCGCGCTCGGGGCGTTGCTGCTGCTCTGGGCGATCGCCGCGCTGCTGCTGTTCACCGTCGCGGCCGGGGCCGTTGCGGCGGTTGTTGCGGTCACCACGCTCGTTGCGTTCGCCATTTGCGCGTTCACCGCGTTCACCGCGTTCGCTGCGATCGCCACGCTCATTGCGCTCACCGCCACGACGGTTGCGGTCACCGCCGCGCTCGCCACGGCCTTCGCTGCGGCGGCCATCGCGGTTGCCTTCACGCGCTGCTGGGGCTGCTGGCTCTGCCACTGGGGCGGGCGCTGCTACAGGAGCGGGTGCACCAAAGCCGAACAGGTTCTTGAGCCAAGCAAAGAAGCCTTGCTCGCGAGCCGCAGGGCGCACTGCAGGTGCGGGTGCTGCGGCAGGCGTGCCTGCCTGTGGGCGCTGCTGGCGTGGGGGGCGAGGCTCTGCAATCGGGGCAGGTGCATCAGGCAGCACACCCTTGATGACGGGGGTCTGCTTGTTGGTGGGCTCTTGCGAGCGACGGGTCACGGTTGCCACGTCTTCGGGCTCATCGGCCAGCTTGTAGCTGGCTTCCATGGTCTCAAGGCGTGTGTCGTCGTGCTTGAGGCGTTCGAGCTTGTAGTGCGGCGTATCCATGCCCTTGTTGGGCACCATGATGACGTTGACGCGCTGCTTGAGTTCGATCTTGGTGATTTCGCTGCGCTTTTCGTTGAGCAGGAAGGATGCCACTTCCACAGGCACCTGGCAGTGCACGGCGGCTGTGTTGTCCTTCATGGACTCTTCCTGAATGATGCGCAGAATTTGCAGCGCGGAAGATTCCGTATCGCGGATATGGCCGGAGCCGCCGCAACGTGGGCAGTTGATGTGCGCGCCCTCAGACAGAGCGGGCTTGAGGCGCTGGCGGCTCATTTCCATCAGGCCGAACTTGCTGATAGTGCCAAACTGCACGCGGGCACGGTCCTGGCGCAGCGCATCGCGCAGGCGGTTTTCCACTTCGCGGCGGTTCTTCGACTCTTCCATGTCGATGAAGTCGATAACGATCAGGCCACCCAGGTCACGCAGACGCATCTGGCGGGCCACTTCGTCGGCGGCCTCCAGGTTGGTGCGGGTGGCGGTTTCCTCGATGTCGCCGCCCTTGATGGCGCGGGCCGAGTTCACGTCCACGGAAACCAGCGCTTCGGTGTGATCGATCACGATGGCGCCACCAGAAGGCAGGGTCACGGTGCGGCTGTAGGCCGATTCGATCTGGTGCTCGATCTGGAAGCGGCTGAACAGGGGCGCATCATCGCGGTAGCGCTTGACGCGGGCAGCGTGCTCAGGCATCACATGCGCCATGAACTGCTGGGCCTGTTCGTAGATGTCATCGGTGTCGATCAGGATGTCGCCGATGTCATTGTTGAAATAGTCGCGGATGGCGCGAATCACCAGGCTGGATTCCTGATAGATCAGGAAAGCGCCCTTGGAAGCCTTGGCAGCGCCGTCAATGGCGTTCCACAGCTTGAGCAGGTAGTTCAAGTCCCACTGCAGCTCGGGCGCAGTGCGGCCAATACCGGCGGTGCGCGCAATGATGGACATACCCTTGGGGTATTCCAGCTGGTCCATCGCTTCCTTGAGCTCGGCGCGGTCTTCGCCCTCGATGCGGCGCGAAACGCCACCGCCACGGGGGTTGTTGGGCATCAGCACCACATAGCGGCCAGCCAGCGAGATGAAGGTGGTCAGGGCGGCACCCTTGTTGCCACGCTCTTCTTTTTCGACCTGAACAATCAGTTCCTGGCCTTCGCGGATCACATCGTTGATGCGAGCCTGGCTGGGCGAGACGCCTTCGGCAAAGTATTGCTTGGAGATTTCCTTGAAAGGCAGGAAGCCGTGGCGGTCTTCACCGTAGTCCACAAAGCAGGCTTCAAGGGAGGGCTCTACACGGGTGACAACGGCCTTGTAGATATTGCCTTTGCGTTGTTCGCGACCTTCGATTTCGATCTCGTAGTCCAGCAGCTTCTGGCCGTCCACAATGGCCAGGCGGCGTTCTTCAGACTGCGTCGCGTTAATCAGCATCCGTTTCATGATGCACTTCCTTTATTCGTTTTATGGGGCGCGCCGGTCATGGCACATGCCATCAGACCAACGCGCCTTTGACTGGTAATCAAAGACAGGCTCAACAGGAGCCAGGATGCCAGACGGACGCGTTGAAACGAATGAGGAATCGGGGGCGGTACAGGGCTGCGCTACTGGCCTGGAATCAAGTCAGCAGCGGAGGTACAGGCCGGGGGACGAGCGGGAGGGGACGCGCATGCAAGCGAGGAACAAAAGAGGCTGAGGCGCGTGCCAGGGAGGTGGGTGGTCTTTCGTGGACATGGCTTTCCCCGGCCGCAAGTCTTGTCTTGCTCCAGAGATTGATCATCCAAGTCCAAAAAATCCACATGCTCGTTGTGATTCACCAGCAGTTGCAGGCGGCTTTGGCCTGGGACAACTGCCGGGATGAGATTCCGTATCAGTGTTTCAATTTGTCAGCCTTTGCCAGTATTTCGCAGGCGGCTGCAGCGCTTCGGGCTGCAGTTTGCGTGCGCAAAACTGACGGGCATCGACCTGCCTGTGCGGTGGGAAATGGTTGTTTGGACTAAACTCCATGCGAATCAACCACTTACAACTAAGCTCGGCACAGGTGAAACACATTATAGAGGGCAAACCGGCACAGGACCGGTCCCAGAATACAGCCGCAGCCTCTGTGCGGCTCTTAGAAGTCGATGCCGACTCCGCTGGACAGCGTCTGGACAACTTTCTGATGCGCCATCTCAAGGGCGTTCCTAAAACCCATGTCTATCGCATCATTCGCAGTGGCGAAGTGCGCATCAACAAAGGGCGCGTGAGCGCCGAGACCCGTGTTCAGCCCGGCGATATCGTGCGCCTTCCGCCCGTTCGGATTTCCGAAAAAGTGGCTGAAAAAGCGGAGCGTCCTGCACCTGCTAAGGACTTTCCCGCCCTGTTGGAAGATGAATACATGGTGGCGCTGTCCAAACCGGCGGGTGTGGCCGTGCATGGCGGCTCAGGTGTGAGCTTTGGCGTCATCGAGCAGATGCGTCAGGCGCGGCCTGAATCCAAGTTTCTGGAGCTGGTGCACCGCCTGGATCGCGAGACCTCGGGCATTTTGCTGGTGGCCAAGAAGCGCACGGCGCTGATCAATCTGCAGGACCAGTTCCGCGAGCGTGAGACGGGCAAGACCTATCTGGCGCTGGTGCAGGGGGTATGGCCTGGCAATAAAAAGGTCATTGACTCGCCGCTGCACAAATATCTGCTGCCCGATGGAGAGCGCCGAGTGCGCGTCACCACGCCGGAAGACCCGGATGGTATGCGCTCCATCACGCTGGTCAAGGTGCGCAAGCAGTTCGAGCCACGCCCCATGGAAGGCTTGCCTGCCATGAGCCTGCTGGAGGTGACCATCAAGACCGGGCGCACGCACCAGATTCGCGTGCACCTTTCGTCGCAAGGCCACCCCATTGTGGGCGACGACAAATATGGTGATTTTGATCTCAACCGTCGTGTGCAAAAGCATGGTCTGAAACGCATGTTCCTGCATGCATGGCGGCTACAGTTCAATCATCCTGCCAGCGGAGAGCGCGTGGAGCTGCGTGCCGAGCTGCCGCCCGAGCTGGCAGATTTTGTGAACTGACAAGGCTTTCATGACTACTGAAAATCATGGCGAAAACTATAGCGAGCAGCGCCCGCGCCGCTTCGATTTGATCGCTTTTGACTGGGATGGAACGGTAGCCGATTCCACCGCCATCATCACGCGCAGCATTCAGGAGGCTGTGCGCGATGTGGGCGGCACCGTGCCCAGCGATGAGCAGGCTGCCTATGTGATTGGCATGGCGCTGATGCCCGCACTGGCCCGTGCCGCACCCGATGTGCCGCCCGAGAAATATCCCGAGCTGGGCAATCGCTATCGCCATCATTTCTTCAAGCATCAAGACGATATTTGCCTGTTTGACGGCATCTTGCCGCTGCTGGGCGACTTGCGCAGCCGTGGTCATTGGTTGACGGTGGCCACGGGCAAGAGCCGCATGGGGCTCAATCAGGCACTGAAAGACCCGCAACTCAAGGGCATGTTTGACGGCTCGCGCACGGCAGATGAAACCGCAGGCAAGCCCAGCCCGCTGATGCTGCATGAGCTGATGGCCGAGTTTGGCGCAGAACCAGAGCGCACGCTGATGATTGGCGACACCACGCATGACCTACAGATGGCTGTGAACGCCGGCTGCCCTTGCGTGGGGGTTTCTTATGGCGCCCATCCCCCAGATAGCTTTGGCCAGTTCAACCCGCTGTTTGTGGCCGAATCTGCCCGCGAGCTGCACCTGTGGCTGGCAGCCAACGCCTGAGGACCCTGCAATGACCGACGCTGTAGAGCTGTGCGCCAGTGCCGATCTGGTTGATGGCGGCAAGGCTGTGGCCTTTGACGTGAGCTATGCGGGCCAGCTTAGCCGTGCGTTTGCCATTCGTTATGAAGGGCAGGTGCATGCCTATCTGAACCGCTGCAGCCATGTGCCCATGGAAATGGATTACCAAGAAGGCCAGTTCTTTGACGATACCGGGCGCTGGCTGTTGTGTTCTACCCACGGTGCAGCCTACGAGCCTGATAGCGGCGCCTGCGCTGGCGGGCCATGTCGTGGTGGTTTGGTGAAAATCAAACTCTCTGAAAGCAATGGCGTGGTGCACTGGCATACTGGACTGCAACTGAAATCTGTCGAGTTTTGAGATGAGTTCCCCAAACAATCCAGACAATAACAACCCCGAGCAGCCGGTTACCCCGGGCGCAGACCTGTGGTCCAAGGCGGCCGCTCCGGCTGCGCCTGCTGCCTCCCCGGCCTCTGCAGCCTCTGCACCCGGCGGCGCAGCAAGTGGCGCGGCAGGCTGGGAGCGTGACGTGCTTGAGAAGCTGGTTTTCGCCTCGCTGAGCGAGCAGCGTGCAGCGCGCCGCTGGCGCCTTTACAACCGCTTGCTGTGGACGGCGGTGGTACTGCTGGTGATGTGGGTGGTTTTCTTCAAGGACACCACTGCCAAGACCAGCACATCCCCGCACACGGCAGTGGTGGAAATCAAGGGTGAAATTGCCTCGGGAGCGGACGCCAGTGCCGAGTTCGTGGTGGCCGCCATGCGCAGCGCCTTTGAGGACACAGGTTCTCGTGCGGTCGTGCTGCTGATCAACTCACCGGGCGGCAGCCCTGTGCAGGCCGGCATCATCAATGATGAGATGACACGCCTCAAAGCCAAGTACAACAAGCCTCTGTATGCGGTGGTTGAGGAGTCCTGCGCCTCTGCGGCCTACTACATCGCTTCTGCTGCGGATGAGATCTTCGTGGACAAGGCCAGCATCGTCGGCAGCATTGGCGTGCTGATGGATGGCTTTGGCTTCACCGGCGTGATGGAAAAAGTCGGCGTGGAGCGCCGCCTGCTGACTGCGGGTGAGAACAAAGGTTTCCTGGATCCGTTCAGCCCTATGTCCGAGCAGCAAAAGGAATATGCCCACACCATGCTGGAGCAGATTCACCAGCAGTTCATCGGCGTGGTGAAAAAAGGCCGTGGCACAAAGCTCAAGGAAACGCCGGAAATGTTCAGTGGGCTGTTCTGGACCGGCCAGCAAGCCGTGGACATGGGTCTGGCTGACAAGTTGGGCAGCCTGGACTATGTGGCCCGCGAAGTGGTCAAGGCCGAAGAAGTCATCGACTACACCCGTCGCGACAATATGGCCGAACGCCTGGCCAAGAAGTTTGGCGCGGCGGTGGGTGCTGGCTCGGTGCAGGCGGTGCGCAGTCTGGCTCCCAGTATTCGCTGATGCAAGGTCAGATAGCCCTCAAGCCCCGATAGATCAAGCGCTGGATGCTATCAAATAAAAAGCCCGCTCTTTCAGGAGCGGGCTTTTTTCATATGGCCGACTTTTTATCGGCCAATCGAGAATACGACTGGCGTGCGATTGTCTGGCGGTGCATTGCGCTGGCGCCATTCGCGCACCAGATGGCTTTCAATGCGGGCGGTTTCCAGCGTCAGCCCGCTGGCCAGTGCCAGGCGGGTATTGGGTTGCAATGTCTGCAGCAAGGCCTGCCACAGGGCGGCGTTGCGGTAAGGCGTTTCGATGAACTGTTGGGTCTGGCCGTGGCGCAGCGCCAGGCTCTCCAGTTCCTTGATGCGGGCGGTGCGTTCAGAGCCATCCTGTGGCACATAACCAACAAACGCAAAATTTTGCCCATTGAGGCCGCTGGCCGCCAGGCCCAGCAGCAGCGAGACCGGGCCAACCAGGGGCACCACGCGAATGCCTAGATCATGAGCGGCGCGCACGATGGAGCTACCGGGGTCGGCCACTGCGGGCATGCCGGCTTCACTGATAAGACCCATGTCCTGACCCGCCAGCGCGGGTGCCAGCAGTGGTTTGGGGTCGAAAACAGCACCGCCCTTGTTGCCGTGGTCCCCTTTTTTATGGGCTTCGCGGGGCAGTTCGGCAATGTTCTGGGCCTGGATGGGCGCCGCCAGTGGAAACAGGGCGTCAATGCGCTTGAGATAGGCGCGAGCCGTCTTGGCGTTCTCGCTGATCCAGTGCGTCAGCAATGCGGCGCGGCGCAGTGTGCCCTCGGGCAGTACTTCGGTTAGTGCCGTCTGGCTATCGCAGCCAAAATCGAGTGGAGCCGGTACCAGATAAAGAGTGCCTGCTTTGTTATTGGTAGCGGATGTCATGGCAGAACCACTCCCGCTGCGCGCAGCAGCTGACAGGTGCGAATCAGCGGCAGCCCAATCAGTGCGGTGGGGTCGTTGCTGACGATGGCGTCCAGCAGCGCAATGCCCAGGCCTTCACTCTTGGCCGAGCCTGCACAGTCATAGGGCTGCTCGGCACGCAGATAGCGTTCGATCTCGGCATCGTTCAGTTCGCGAAAGCGCACCTGCACGGTCACCACGCTGGATTCCATAAAGCCGGATTCGCTGCAGACCACGCAGACGCCAGTGTGGAAATTCATCTGGCGACCACTCATCTGGCGCAATTGCTCGGTTGCGCGCTCGTGGGTGCCGGGTTTGGACAGGGGCTGACCATCAAGCTCTGGAACCTGATCGGAGCCAATCACGATGGCGCCGGGGTGAAGCTGGGCAACCGCCTGCGCCTTGGCGCGGGCCAGGCGCAGGCTCAGGTCATAAGGCGTTTCACCGGACAGAGGGGTTTCATCCACTTCCGGGGAGACCGTTTCAAATGGCAGTTGCAGGCGGCTGAGCAGCTCACGTCGATAGCGAGAGGTGGAGCCGAGGATCAATGGACGCATGAGTCGTCCGGTAATCAAGGATTCGGGCATGGCGGGATTCTCTTACACTGGCTGCATGAGCAAGGATTATTCTGCGACCCGTCTTGATGTGCGTGCATTCGCACAGGCTGCGGGTCATTTGCAAGGGCAGGCGCCATTGTCGGACTTCAAACGTCTGGCCGCTGATGGCTTGCCCGTTGAAGGTGAGCAGCCCCTGGTGCACTGGGAGGCTGAGGGTGAACTGGTCGAGCAGACCGGTGGTGAAGGCCATATCTGGCTGCACCTGAGCGCTGAAGCGGCGCTGCCCATGACCTGCCAGCGCTGCCTGACGGAAGCCCGTATTCCCCTTTATGTGGATCGGTCATTTCGCTTCGTTGCGGACGAAGCCACGGCAGAAATGGAAGATGACGACAGCGATGAAGACCTGCTGGCTCTGAGCCGTGAGTTCAATCTGCTGGAGTTGATCGAGGATGAGCTGCTGATGGAGGTGCCAGTGGTGCCGCGCCATGAGGAATGCCCCGTCCCCGTGAAACTGGAGTCCAGCGACGCTGACTTCGAGCAGGCCAACGAGCAAAAGGAAAACCCTTTCGCCGTGCTGCAATCCCTTAACGTCGGCAAATCTGCCGATTGATCAAACCAGTGACACGCTGGGGATTTTTCGCGGCATAGGCTGCGAAATGCGTTTGCGCTATAATCGTGAGCTTCGCGCGAATCCCCTCGTGTCTTTAATGGGCTGATCGCGTTTTTTACCAACCCTTTCAAGATACACAGGAGCCATCATGGCTGTTCAGCAAAACAAGAAGTCTCCCTCCAAGCGCGGCATGCACCGTTCGCACAATGCACTGAATGTGCCTGGCATCGCAGTGGAAGCCACTACCGGCGAAACCCACCTGCGCCACCACATCAGCCCCAACGGCGTGTACCGCGGCCGTCAAGTGCTGAAGAACAAGTCCGAAGCCTAAGCGACGACTGCACTCGCAAGGCCCGTTGCTACATTATTTGTAGCGCGGGCTTTTGTGTTTTAGAAGGGAGATATTTGCAAAATCAGTGTGAAAGCTTTATCACTGACGCTGGATTTGCAGATAGCTCCCACTTGTTTCAGTAGCGGCCCCTGGGCCGTTCAACCCTTTACCCAAGCCCGAATGGACTTGTCAGTCGCCCATGATTACTTTGGCTGTTGACTGCATGGGGGGCGACCATGGCCCCCGCGTCACGCTGGCAGCGTGCCGTCAGTTTTTGAATACTCATCCCGAAGCCCATTTGCTGCTGGTTGGCAAGGCCGAAGAGCTGGCAGATTTCAAGCATGACCGTGCCACGGTAGTGCCCGCTACGGAAGTGGTGGGCATGGACGACCCGGTGGAAGTGGCGCTGCGCAAGAAAAAAGACTCGTCCATGCGCGTGGCCATCAGCCAGGTCAAGGATGGTGCGGCGCAGGCTGCAGTGTCTGCCGGCAATACTGGTGCGCTGATGGCGATTTCGCGCTATCTGCTCAAGACGCTTGAAGGTATTGACCGTCCTGCTATCGCTTTTGGTTTGCCCAATGCCAAGGGTAGCGACACCACCATGCTGGATCTGGGGGCCAATGTGGACTGCACGGCAGAGCACCTGCTGCAGTTTGCAGTCATGGGCTCGGCTCTGGTGTCGGCGCTCAAGAATACGGATGCGCCTTCCGTGGGGCTGCTCAATATTGGCGAAGAGCTGATCAAGGGCAGCGAAGTCATCAAGCGTGCAGGCGAATTGCTGCGCGCTGCGGGCGATGCTGGCAATCTGAACTTCTACGGCAACGTCGAAGGCAATGACACTTTCAAAGGCGTGGTGGACATTGTGGTCTGCGATGGCTTTGTGGGTAATGTCGCGCTCAAGACAACAGAGGGTGTGGCTTCGATGATTTCGGGCATCCTCAAGGAAGAGTTTAAACGCAATATCTTCACCAAAATGGCGGTCATCATTGCTTATCCGGTGCTAACTGCGCTGATGAAGCGGGTGGATCACCGTCGTTACAACGGTGCTGCGCTGCTGGGTCTGCGCGGTCTGGTCTTCAAAAGCCATGGTTCTGCTGATGCAATGGCTTTCGAGCACGCCCTCAATCGTGCGTATGATGCGGCACGCAACAATTTGCTGGAACGTGTCCGCGCCCGTATTGCTGCAGCTGCACCTTTGTTGCTGGCTGCGCAGGCGGAACAAGGAACTTCGGCGCCCTGACTAGAAGACATGAGACGCTACGCACGCATCATTGGTACTGGCAGCTATCTGCCTCCCCGCCGCCTTACAAATGACGACCTCGCTGCCGAGTTGGCGCAGCGCGGCCTGGAAACCTCGGACGAGTGGATCGTGGAGCGCACGGGTATTCGTGCCCGTCACTTCGCTGCCCCCGATGTAACCAGCAGTGATCTGGCGCTGGAGGCCTCCAAAAACGCGATCGAGGCGGCAGGCATCACCGCGCAGGATATCGACCTGATCATCGTGGCCACGTCCACGCCGGACATGGTTTTTCCATCGACTGCGGCCATCCTGCAGCACAAGCTGGGCATTACCAACGGCTGCCCTGCGTTTGACGTGCAGGCCGTGTGCAGCGGCTTCGTCTACGCAATGACCGTGGCCGATTCCATGATTCAGTCCGGCGCTGCCAAGCGCGTGCTGGTTGTGGGCTCGGAAGTCTTCAGCCGTATTCTGGATTTCAACGACCGCACGACCTGCGTGCTGTTCGGTGATGGCGCTGGCGCTGTGGTGCTGGAAGCCTCGGATGAGCCTGGCGTTCTGGCTACCGAGCTGCATGCTGACGGCAGCCATGTGGGCATTCTCTGCGTGCCGGGCACTGTCTCTGGTGGCAATGTGCTGGGTGACCCCCTGCTCAAGATGGACGGCCAGGCAGTGTTCAAGCTCGCAGTCAGCGTGCTGGACAAGGCTGCACGCGCCACGCTGGAAAAAGCCGGTTTGACCGATGCCGATATCGACTGGCTGATTCCGCATCAGGCCAATATCCGCATCATGCAAAGTACGGCTCGCAAGCTCAAGCTGTCCATGGACAAGGTGGTGGTCACTGTGGACCAGCACGGCAATACCTCTGCAGCTTCGATTCCTCTGGCGCTGGATCACGGCGTGCGCAGCGGTCAGGTCAAGAAGGGTCAGACGGTGCTGCTTGAAGGCGTGGGCGGCGGCTTCACCTGGGGTGCTGTGCTCCTCAAAATGTAGCTGTAGGCGCGTATCCAATAAGCGTTACAAATACTTTTTATACTAACAAATATGAAGAAGTTTGCATTTGTATTTCCCGGCCAGGGTTCCCAATCGGTGGGCATGTTGGACGGCTGGGGCGATCATCCTGTAGTCGCTCAGACCGTGGCAGAAGCCTCGGAGGCGCTGGGTGAAGACATTGGCCTGCTGATTCAGCAAGGCCCCAAGGAAGCCCTGGCGCTGACCACCAACACCCAGCCCGTGATGCTGGTGGCGGGTGTGGCCGCCTGGCGCGTGTGGCAGGCTGAAGGCGGTGCGCTGCCAGATGCTGTGGCCGGTCACTCTCTGGGTGAATACTCTGCGCTGGTGGCTTCTGGCGTGCTGACGCTGGCGCAGGCTGCGCCTCTGGTGCGTCTGCGTGCTGCAGCCATGCAGGATGCCGTGCCCGTGGGTACAGGCGGCATGGCGGCTGTGCTGGCGCTGGATGCGGAAAAAGTGAAGGCTGTCTGCGCCGAAGTGACGGCCCAGCTGGGCGGCGCTGAAGTGGTGGAAGCCGTGAACTTCAACGACCCTGGTCAGACCGTGATCGCCGGCAGCAAGCTGGCCGTGGAAAAAGCCTGCGAAGCCGTCAAGGCCGCTGGGGCCAAGCGCGCCCTGCCTCTGCCCGTTTCCGCGCCGTTCCACTCCAGCCTGATGAAGCCTGCTGCGGAAAAGCTCAAGGCTGCGCTGGCAGAGCTGACGCTGGCCGCGCCCCAGATTCCCGTCATCAACAACATCGACGTTACCGTCCAAACGGACGCTGATGCGATTCGTGATGCCCTGTATCGTCAGGCTTTCGGTCCTGTGCGCTGGGTGGAATGCGTGCAGGCCATCAAGGCTCGCGGTGTGACCCATATTGTTGAGTGCGGTCCAGGCAAGGTGCTGGCTGGCATGGTCAAGCGTATTGACGCGGACCTGACGGGTGCCCCTTTGTTTGATACAGCCACCCTGGCTGACGTGAAAGAATTGCTCGCATGACTGATAACCAGACCAAGCCCCAGGTTGCCCTGGTCACCGGTGCCACCCGTGGCATTGGCGCCGCCATTGCGCAGGAGCTGGCCTCCAAAGGCTATCAAGTGATCGGCACCGCGACTTCGGACGCTGGCGCTGAAAAAATTTCTCAGGCCCTGGCTGCTTTCGGTGGCCGTGGCGTGAACCTGAACGTGACTGACGGCGCTGCCGTGGATGCGCTGATCGACTCCATCGTGAAAAACGACGGTGGCCTGCATGTGCTGGTCAACAACGCGGGCATTACCCGCGATACGCTGGCCATGCGCATGAAGGATGAGGACTGGGACGCTGTCACAGACACCAATCTGAAGGCTGTTTTCCGAGTCAGCCGTGCGGCTATTCGCCCCATGATGAAGCAGCGTTTTGGCCGCATTATCAGCATCACCAGCGTGGTGGGCGCCTCCGGTAACGCCGGTCAGGCCAACTACGCAGCGGCCAAGGCCGGCGTGGCTGGCATGACCCGTGCGCTGGCCAAGGAACTGGGCAGCCGCGGTATCACCGTAAACTGCGTGGCTCCCGGCTTTATTGCCACCGACATGACAGCTGACCTGCCAGAGGCGCAGAAGGCTGCTTTGAAGGCGCAAATTGCCATGGGTGACCTGGGTCAGCCCAGCGATATCGCCCATGCGGTAGCCTATCTGGCATCTGCAGGTGCAGGCTATGTGACGGGGCAGGAACTGCACGTCAACGGCGGCATGTACATGTAAAAAATTTCGGTGGTTTGGGCGGCGTTTGCCGCACTTGCTGCCAGAAGCTGAACACTTTTGCAAGTTCAGTGGCCGATTCCTCGCGACGGCCAGCCGAAAAAGGTCTTAGGCCTGAAACGGCTAGAATCGCGGGTTCATTCACAACCCCCTGAGGGAAACCATGAGCGATATCGAAGCACGTGTCAAAAAAATCATTGCTGAACAACTCGGCGTTGAAGAGTCCCAAGTGACCAACGAAAAGGCCTTCGTGGCCGACCTGGGCGCTGACTCCCTGGACACAGTGGAACTGGTGATGGCCCTGGAAGATGAATTCGGCATCGAGATCCCTGACGAAGACGCAGAGAAGATCACGACGGTGCAAAACGCCATCGACTACGCCAATACCCACCAAAAGGCCTAAGGTCTTTTTTTCAGCGATCAGTTAAAGGTTTGAACGCATGAGCCGTCGTCGCGTTGTCGTGACCGGCCTGGGTTGCATCTCCCCCGTGGGTAACACGGTGGGCGAAGCCTGGGCCAATCTTTTAGCCGGCCAGTCCGGTATTGACCTCATTACCAAGTTCGATGCGTCGAACTTCTCCTGCAAGATTGCCGGTGAGGTCAAGGGATTTGATGTGGAGAAGTACATGAGCGCCAAAGATGCGCGCTCCATGGACACCTTCATTCATTACGGTATTGCGGCTGCGGAACAAGCTGTTCTCGACGCAGGCCTGCCCACAGGTGAAGCCCTGTCTGAAGACCTGGCCACACGCATCGCCTGCGTGATTGGCTCAGGTATCGGCGGCCTGCCGCTGATCGAAAATACCCACGCAGAACTGGCGGCGCGCGGCCCTCGCCGTATTACGCCGTTCTTCGTGCCTGCTTCCATCATTAACATGGTGGCAGGGCATGTGTCCATGCGCTTTGGCTTCAAGGGGCCAAATCTGTCGATCGTGACAGCCTGCACCACAGGTCTGCACTGCATCGGCGAAGCGGGTCGCATGATTGAATACGGCGATGCAGACATCGTCGTGGCCGGTGGCACGGAAGCCACCGTATCGCCTCTGGGTGTTGGCGGCTTTGCTGCCATGCGTGCGCTTTCTACGCGCAACGATGACCCCAAGGCTGCTTCGCGCCCCTGGGACAAGGACCGTGACGGTTTTGTGCTGGGTGAAGGTGCTGGCGTGCTGGTGCTTGAAGAGTACGAACACGCCAAGGCCCGTGGTGCCAAGATTTACGCGGAGCTGGCAGGCTTTGGCATGAGTGCCGATGCAGGTCACATGACCGCTCCCAACATGGACGGCCCACGCCGCGCCATGCTCAACGCTCTGCGCAATGCTGGTGTGAACCAGGATCAGGTCAACTACCTGAACGCGCACGGCACATCCACCCCGCTGGGTGACGCGAACGAGTCCAATGCCATCAAGGCGGCAATGGGCGAGTGGGCGAAAAAGGGTCTGGTGGTCAGCTCGACCAAGTCCATGACAGGTCACCTGCTGGGTGGCGCTGGTGGTATCGAGAGCGTGTTCACCGTGATGGCTTTGCACGATCAGAAGATCCCGCCAACCATCAACCTGGACAACCAGGACCCCGACTGCGATCTGGATTACTGCGCCAATGTGGCGCGTGATGCCAAGCTGGAAGTGGCTGTGAAGAACAACTTCGGCTTTGGTGGTACCAACGGTACCCTGGTCTTTAAGCGCGTCTGAGATTTCTGGCTCGCTGAACAAGCCCGCACTGGCACTGCCTTGCGGGCTTTGTTGTTTGCGCGGTGCTTTCCCTAGGTCGGGTGCGGCAGGCTTTTTGCACACTGCAACCATGAGTGCCCGTTATCACGCGCCTGCTGTGGCGTATGAATTTGACCGGCCTGGCTGGGCCGGGTGGGCGTTGCTGCTGTCATGGGCGGTTCTGGTGGTCGCGCTGGGTGGCTGGTGTCAGGCTGCGCATTGGCACCACACTTCATTGGTGATGAGTGGCGGGGTCTTGCTGCTTGCGGCTCTATTGCTGATCGCGCAATGGCGCAATTGGCCAAAGGGTAGCCTGCTATGGAATGGTGAGCATTGGCAGCTGAGGCTTGATCCGCAGGAACAAATGCCTGAGCAGTCTGTGCAATTGAGGCCGGGCCTGGATGGTGGAAGCTGGCTGTGGCTGAGTGTTTCTGATCAATTCCCAGTGCAGTCCTTTAAACACAAGCGCAAGGTGCTATGGATTTTGATGCGGCAGCAGCACAGCCCTGTGCGGTGGGGCGACTTGCGGCGTGCGGTATATTCTTCGGTCGTGCTGCTGGCAGAGCAGGGCTAGAGCCCGCGCCGGTTATGGCAGCACGTCGCTTGGCCATTCATGACACCTCCCGATTTCCCCACACCTTCTGCTGACAGCGATCTGGCTCTGGTTGAGCGCGCAAACGCTGGCGATACGCGGGCCTTTGAACTGCTGGTCATCAAATACCAGCGCCGCATCGAGCGGCTGGTGGGTCGCATGGTGCGCGATGTAGATATCGTGCAGGACATTACCCAGGAAACCTTTATCCGGGCCTACAAGGCACTGCACCAGTTCCGCGGAGAGGCTCAGTTCTATACCTGGCTGTACCGTATTGCGGTCAATACGGCCAAGAAAACGCTGATGGAAATGCACCGCTCGCCGGTGATTACCGAGAGCGCGTTACACACTGGGGACGACGATGATGAAACTTCTTCGTTCGGACGAGAACTAACTACCCAGGAAACCCCGGAAACCGTGCTGGCTGCGCAGGAAATTGCGCAGGCCGTCAACGCGGCGATGGAGGCTTTGCCCGAGGATTTGCGCCAGGCAGTCACGCTGCGCGAGATCGAAGGGCTGAGCTACGAAGAAATTTCGCAGGCCATGGATTGCCCCATTGGCACGGTGCGTTCGCGCATCTTTAGGGCACGCGAGGCGATCTCCGCGAGGGTTAAACCTCTGCTGGATCGCCAGGGTGGAAAGCGGTGGTAGGACATGCAAGACGAGCAGGTGAACTTCATGAATGACGATCTGATCAAACGCGAGCATCTTTCGGCTCTGGTGGATGGCGAGGCAGCCTCTGTGAACATGCAGACGGTGCTGTCTTTCGCGGAAAGTGACGAAGGCCAGCAGTCCTGGCGCATGTATCACCTCATTGGTGATGTGCTGCGCTCGCCCGAACTGGCCCATCACAGCAGCCGCGACATTCTGAGCGGCGTGCGTGCCCACATGGCCAAGGAGCCGATTCGCGGTATTGAACTGCCCGGAATCAGCGCCGAGTCGTCCAGCAGCCTGCAGCAAGGCGAGCTGGGGCAGATTGCTGCAGCCGATGCCGCTCAGGGCAAGCGTCTGGGCAATGGCGCCAATGTGGTTTCCATGCCCGCGCGTCAGGCGGCCAATGCATCCGTGTTTCGCTGGAAGATGGCTGCTGGCTTTGCCTCTGTCGCTGCCGTCGCGGCGGTAGGCTGGGGCGCCATGGTGGCTGGCGGCAGTTTTACGGGCCGCCAGGGCTCTCAGCTGGCATTGGCAACACCCAGCGCAGTGGTGGCCGCTGCAGCTCCTGTGAACAGTGCCAACAGTGGCAATAGCGCAGCTCCCATCTCGGTCAATACACTGGCCGCTTTGCCTGCTGCCGGCCAGGATGCAGAAATTCCGCTGGGCGCCGATGCGCAGTCGTCTTCCGTGGTGGCGGTGGCTGGCCCCAACGGTCAGACCGTGATGCTGCGCGATGCACGCCTTGATGAGCTGCTGGCAGCCCATCCCCAGTACAGCAGCGCCCCCAATCTGCAAATGCCAGCTAGCTTTTTGCGCAATGCCAGCTTTGCAACGGCCACACGTCATTGAGCAGGCTTGAAAAGTTCAAGCTTTTTAGCTCTCTAACGCATATTTAGATTGCGCTTTCAGCTATTGATTTTGAAGTGATTGCCCTCAGTTGCAAATCAGCAGTTTGCGCTGCGGGCGACTGTCTTTGGGCGCGGCTTTGTCAGAATGCAAGCTTTGAATCACGCATTTCCGGAAATCTTCAGACGAATTGAACAGGGAACAAGAACGATGCGAACACCTTCCTGGATGATGCTCCGCACCACCGCTGTTGCCAGCGCCATGGCAGTCGCTGCGCTGGCAGGCTTGGCCATGCTGCCTGCCGCAGCGGCTCACGCACAGAGCACAGCTGCTGCACGAGGGTTGCCTGACTTTACGGATCTGGTGGACCAGGTCGGTCCCTCGGTCGTGAATATTCGTACGCTGGAGAAAGTGTCGAACAACGCGGGCGACTCTCTGGGCATGGATGAAGACATGCTGGAGTTCTTCCGCCGCTTTGGTCTGCCTGTGCCCAATGTGCCGCGTCAGCGCTCGCCGCGTGGCTCGCAGTCTGAGGAAGAGCAGCCTCGCGGCGTAGGCTCTGGCTTCATCCTGACCGGCGATGGCTATGTGATGACCAACGCCCACGTGGTGGAAGGGGCAGACGAGGTCATCGTCACCCTGACCGACAAGCGTGAATTCAAGGCCAAGATCGTCGGTGCCGACAAGCGCACCGACGTGGCCGTGGTCAAGATTGACGCCAAGAACCTGCCCGCCGTGAAAATTGGCGACGTCAGCAAGCTGCGCGTGGGTGAATGGGTGATGGCCATTGGTTCGCCCTTTGGCCTGGAGAACTCGGTGACGGCTGGCATCGTTTCGGCCAAGCAGCGCGATACGGGTGACTATCTGCCCTTTATCCAGACCGATGTAGCCATCAACCCCGGTAACTCGGGTGGCCCGCTGATCAATATGCGTGGCGAAGTGGTGGGCATCAACAGCCAGATTTACTCGCGCTCGGGTGGTTTCATGGGTATCAGCTTTGCGATTCCCGTGGATGAGGCCATTCGCGTCAGCGACCAGTTGCGTGCATCTGGCAAGGTTACGCGTGGCCGCATTGGTGTGCAGATTGGCCCGGTGACCAAGGATGTGGCCGAATCCATTGGCCTTGGCAAGGCCGAAGGTGCGCTGGTGTCTGCGGTGGAGCCTGATTCCCCCGCAGCCAAGGCCGGTGTCGAAGCGGGTGACGTCATCACCAAATTTGAAGGCAAGACCATCGAGAAGGTCTCCGACCTGCCGCGCCTGGTGGGCAATACCAAGCCTGGCACCAAGAGCACCATCACCGTGCTGCGCCGCGGCAAGCTCAAGGATTTGAGCATGGTGATTGCCGAAGTGCCTGGCGACGAGGCCGCAGCCAAGGCCAAGCCTGGCAGCGATAGCAGCAAGTCATCGCAGGGCTCTCTGGAAAACAAGTCTTTGGGCCTGACGCTGGGCGAGCTGACTGCTGCACAGAAGAAGGAACTGTCCGTCAAGGGGGGCGTGCGCGTGATGGCGGCAACCGATGCTGCTGCGCGAGCAGGCCTGCGCGAGGGCGATGTCATCCTGCAACTGGCCAATGCCGAGGTCACCGATCTCAAGAGCTTTGAGGCGGCCTGGGCCAAGGCCGACAAGGCCAAGCCCGTGAATGTGCTGGTGCGCCGTGGCGACTGGGCGCAATACGTGCTGATTCGCCCTTCCAAATAAGCAGGCTGAAAAGAGAGCCGAAAACCAACAGGTCTTGTGCGCATTTCACGATCTGGAATGCCCGCAAGACCTGTCCCCGTCAGTGACCCTATGCCATTGGGTAGAATCCAACGCAAATGCATGGTGGTTGGACGCAAAAAAGCCGCGCTTACAAGCGGTTTTCAAGCGGTGCAAAAGCCCTTGCAATCTCCGGCTGCTGATGGGTAACAAGCATTTTCGGGTTTGTGGATAAATTATTGATAAATGAATTCGGAAATCACAAACCAGAACTTGTCAAGCCTTGCTGGGTCTTGGTTTGCGGCTAGTTTTGCCTACAATGAAGTCCCAACTATCGCAGTTGCCAGAGATTGTTGGTTAAGGGCGCGCCGCTGAAGGTCGCGCCCTTTTTTCTTGCCCCGTCGAGCCACTGTTTTTTCAATTCCAAGCTGTTCTTCTCGTTGATGAATCACATCCGTAATTTCTCCATCATTGCGCACATTGACCATGGCAAGTCCACGCTGGCGGACCGCCTGATCCAGCGCTGCGGCGGTCTCGCCGAGCGCGATATGGAAGCCCAGGTGCTCGACTCGATGGACATCGAGAAAGAGCGCGGCATCACCATCAAGGCCCAGACAGCGGCCCTGCAGTACAAGGCCAAGGACGGTAAGGTCTACAACCTGAACCTGATCGACACCCCCGGCCACGTGGACTTCTCGTACGAAGTCTCGCGTTCGCTGTCGGCCTGCGAAGGCGGCTTGCTGGTGGTGGACGCATCGCAAGGTGTGGAAGCCCAGACCGTGGCCAACTGCTACACCGCGCTGGACCTGGGCGTGGAAGTGTTTGCCGTTTTGAACAAGATGGATCTGCCCCAGGCCGACCCAGAAAACGCCAAGGCCGAGATCGAAGACGTGATCGGCATTGACGCCAGCGACGCCATTCCCTGCTCGGCCAAGACCGGCATGGGGATTGACGAGATCCTGGAAGCCATCGTGGCCAAGGTGCCGGCCCCCAAGGGCAACCCCGACGGCCCGCTGCGCGCCATGATCGTGGACAGCTGGTTCGACCCCTATGTGGGCGTCGTGATGCTGGTGCGCGTGGTCGATGGCGAGCTCAAGAAGAACGAGCGCTTCAAGATGATGGCTACGGGCGCTGCCTATGAAGCCAACAACATCGGCGTGTTCACCCCCGCCAACTCGCCGCGCGATGCGCTCAAGGCGGGCGAAGTGGGCTACATCATTGCCGGTATCAAGGAATTGAAGGCCGCCAAGGTGGGTGACACCATCACGCTGGAAAAGAAGCTGCCCAACAACTTGGGCCCCGCCGAGAAGCCACTGCCAGGTTTTAAGGAAGTAAAGCCTCAGGTGTTTGCGGGTCTGTACCCCACAGAGGCCTCCGAATACGACCAGCTGCGCGATGCGCTGGAAAAGCTGCAGCTCAACGACGCAGCGCTGCAGTTCGAGCCTGAAGTCTCGCAGGCACTGGGCTTTGGCTTCCGCTGCGGCTTCCTGGGTCTGCTGCACATGGAAATCGTGCAGGAGCGCCTGGAACGCGAGTTCGACCAGGACCTGATCACCACCGCGCCTAGCGTGGTCTACCAGGTTATCAAGGGCGACGGCGAGCTGATCGACGTGGAGAACCCTTCCAAGATGCCGGACGTGGGCCGCATCCAGGAAATCCGCGAGCCTATCGTCACGGTGCACCTGTACATGCCGCAAGACTATGTGGGCCCGGTGATGACGCTGGCCAACCAGAAGCGCGGTGTGCAGATGAATATGCAGTACCACGGCCGCCAGGTCATGTTGACCTATGAGATGCCGCTGGGCGAAATCGTGCTGGACTTCTTTGACAAGCTCAAATCGGTCTCGCGCGGCTATGCGTCTATGGACTATGAGTTCAAGGAGTACCGCGCTTCCGACGTGGTGAAGGTCGACATTTTGCTCAACGGCGAGAAGGTGGACGCGCTGTCCATCATCGTCCACCGCTCGCAGTCCGTGTACCGCGGCCGTGCCGTGGTGGCCAAGATGCGTGAAATCATCAGCCGCCAGATGTTTGACGTGGCGATTCAGGCCGCCATTGGTGCCAACATCATCGCCCGCGAAACCGTCAAGGCCATGCGCAAGAACGTGCTGGCCAAGTGCTACGGCGGTGACATCACACGTAAGCGCAAGCTGCTCGAAAAGCAGAAGGCCGGTAAGAAGCGCATGAAGCAGATTGGCTCGGTGGAAGTGCCGCAGGAAGCCTTCCTGGCCATTTTGCAAGTGGAGGATTGATGCAAGTCATGCAATGGATTACAGCTGCCGTGCTGGCAGCTTTTGTGGGCTATATCGCAGCCTGGTACACCGGCTCCATCGAAGGCAACTTCGCACTGCTGCTGTTTCTGGCCACGGTGGTGACTGGCGGCTACTGGCTGGCCGAGCGCTTCATCTTCTTGCCCAAGCGCCGCGCTGCAGCGGCTGCGCTGGAGCAGGCCGCTGTTGAGCGCCGCGCCGAGCTGGATCGCATGGGCATTGCCAAGACGGATATCGAAGTCTCGGCAGACGCCAAGGACCGCATCCTCATGCAGCCCTGGTGGCTGGACTGGACGGCGGGCCTGTTCCCGGTGATTGCCATCGTGTTCGTGCTGCGCTCGTTTCTGTTCGAGCCCTTCAAGATTCCTTCGGGCTCCATGATTCCGACGTTGATGGTGGGCGACCTGATTCTGGTCAACAAGTTCACCTATGGTATTCGCCTGCCCGTGATCAACAAGAAGATCACCGAGGGCAACAAGCCCCAGCGCGGCGATGTGATGGTGTTTCGCTATCCTCCCCAGCCCACGCTGGACTACATCAAGCGTGTGGTCGGTGTGCCCGGCGACGAAGTGGCTTACATCAACAAGCGCCTGACCATCAATGGCAAGGAACTGTCCACCCGCGAGCTGCCCGATTTTCTGGACCGCGACGTGATGCGCTACTTCAAGCAGTTTGAGGAAACGCTGGGCGAGCAGCCACACCGCGCCATCGTCAACAGCGATGTGCCCGCCTTCATTCAGGGTGCCAGCAATTTCGAGTTCAAGGAAAACTGCCGCTACAGCGTTGAGGGTGTGAGCTGCAAGGTGCCCGAGGGCTATTACTTCATGATGGGCGACAACCGCGATAACTCGCTGGATTCGCGCTACTGGGGTTTTGTGCCTGACAAGAACATCGTGGGCAAGGCCTTCTTTGTCTGGATGAACTTTGGTGATCTCAGCCGCATTGGCCGCTTTCACTAAAGCCTGGGATTGAGTTCGTTCGTTTTCTGGAATGCGCGGGCAGAGACATGCCCGCCTTGGAGGAAAGAAAAGTATGAAAAATCTTGCATCGCGCTCGCGTCAACGTGGCCTGTCCTTTATCGGTCTGGTGTTTCTGGTGGCCATCCTGGTCGCGGTGGTGGGGATTGGCGCACAATCGTTGCCTGTCCTGCTGGAGTACCAGGCCATCACCAAGGCAGCCAGCAAGGCTGCCGCTGAGGGCA
This sequence comes from Comamonas fluminis, assembly GCF_019186805.1. NCBI lineage: Bacteria > Pseudomonadati > Pseudomonadota > Betaproteobacteria > Burkholderiales > Comamonadaceae > Comamonas > Comamonas fluminis. The sequence continues at coordinate 1,122,733 of NZ_CP066783.1, forward strand.
ATACCGTCGCCGAAGTCAAGGCCAGTTTTGACCGTTCGGCCGCCATTGACGACATCAAATCCATCACCGGTGCCGACCTACAGGTGACCAAAGTCAATGACAAAGTCGTTGCGGGCTTTGAATATTCCCGTGACATTCATCTGGTAGGCCCGGCCTACCTTGTTTACCGTTTCAAGAAATAGACCTTTCAGGTGGAACCTGCTCTAGTCGCACTGCAGCAAAGGCTGCAACACCCATTTGCCAATCCGGCTTTGCTGCAGCGTGCTGTCACGCACCGCAGCTTTTCGGCCGACAACAACGAGCGCCTGGAGTTTCTGGGTGACTCGGTGCTGAGTCTGGCCATCTCCAGCCTGCTGTATGCCAAGCTGGAATCCATGCCCGAAGGCGATCTCTCGCGCGTTCGGGCCAATCTTGTCAAGGAAGGCACCTTGCACAAGATTGCGTTGAAACTGCAACTGCCTGAGCTGCTGCGTCTGGGCGAGGGTGAATCCAAGTCCGGCGGCAAACAGCGCCCCTCCATCCTGGCTGACGCGGTGGAAGCCCTGATCGGCGCTGTGTATCTGGATGCTGGCTTTACGGCTGGCGAAAAAGTCGTTCACCACCTCTTTGAGGGCGTGGACATCAATCCCCACATGCGCGCGGCGGACAAAGATCCAAAAACCGCACTGCAGGAGTTGTTGCAAGGCAAGCGCATGAAGCTGCCGCAATACGATGTGGTGGAAATCACCGGCGCTGCGCACAAGCAGACCTTCAAGGTTCAGTGCACAGTGGCCGAATGGAATATCAGCGCCCAAGGCGAGGGAGCCTCCCGTCGCATCGGCGAACAGGCAGCTGCGGCTGCCGTGCTGGAAAAATTGAAAGCCAAAAAACCATGACCGATGCTGCTAAGAAAAAGATAGCAGGCACCGCAGGTGCAGCAACCGCCAAGGGCCCTAAGGGCCCCAAAGCTGTTACTACAGACATTAGCGATCCCAGCCTGGACTACATCAGCCGGATGCTGGCCGCTGCCAAGCCCGGCAGCGCTCCCACTGCTATTCGCGATCAGGAAGAAGAAGCGCCTGCCCGCGTCTATGTGCCCGAAGAGCAGCGCTGCGGCCTGATCGCCATCGTGGGCAAGCCCAATGTGGGCAAGTCCACGCTGATGAACGCGCTGGTGGGGCAGAAGATCTCCATCACCTCGCGCAAGGCGCAGACCACGCGCCACCGCATTACCGGTATCCGCACCAAGGATGAAACGCAGTTCGTCTTTGTGGATACCCCCGGTTTCCAGACCAAGCACTCCACGGCGCTGAACAAGTCTTTGAACAAGACCGTGATGGGTGCGATTGGCGATGTGGACCTGATCTTGTTCGTGGTGGAAGCCGGCAGCTTCACCCTGGCCGACGCCAAGGTGCTGAGTCTGTTCAAGCCAGGCATTCCCACGCTGCTGATTGCTAACAAGCTGGACACCGTGGGCCGCCGCCAGGAAATCGCCCCCTGGCTCAAGGACATGCAAGAGCGCCATCCTTTTGCCGAGTTTGTGCCCATGTCGGCCAAGAACAAAAAGGATATCGAGCGCATGTTCGGCATCTGCTCCAAGTACCTGCCACAGCAGCCCTGGTTCTATGGGCAGGACGAGCTGACCGACCGCAGCGAGAAATTCCTCGCCGCAGAAACCGTGCGTGAAAAGCTGTTCCGCTTCACCGGCGACGAGCTGCCCTACACCTCTACCGTGGTGATCGACAAGTTCGAAGAAGAGCCTAGCCCCAAGTTTGGCCGCTTCATGCGCATTGCCGCCACCATCGTGGTTGAGCGCGATGGCCACAAGGCCATGGTGATTGGCCAGGGTGGCGAGCGTCTCAAGCGTATCAGCACCGAAGCCCGTCAGGAGCTGGAAAAGATTCTGGACGCCAAGGTGTTCCTGGAAGTCTGGGTCAAGGTCAAGTCCGGCTGGGCCGATGATGAGGCTCGCGTCAAATCCTTCGGATATGAATAAGTGACCCCCACGCTCACGCACTGCGTGTGCTCGCTGCCCCCCGAGGGGGCCCTGACCCGGCTTCGGCCGGGTTTTGCCTTGGGGCGGCCCGGCGGCAAAACAGCCTTGTCCCAGCATCAGCTGCCAGCTGGAGCATTGCATGGCTAATGCCAAACGCGTCGGTGAAGAACCCGCCTACATCCTCCATCAGTACGACTGGAGTGAATCCAGCCTGATTCTGGAGGTGTTCACGCGCCATCGCGGGCGGGTGGCGCTGGCGGCCAAGGGCGTCAAGCGCCACACCTCCAACTTCCGCCCCGTGCTGCTGCCGCTGCAGCCGCTCAAGCTCAGCTACACACTGGGTGCGGAAGGCAATGCCGAGATTCACACCCTTAAGGGCGCGGAATGGGTGGGCGGCCATGTCATGCCGCAGGGCGATGCGCTGTGGTCTGGCATGTACCTGAACGAGCTGCTGCTGCGCCTGCTGGCGCGTGACGATCCGTATGCCGCACTGTTCGATATCTATGCCGGTGTGGTGCGCGTGCTGGCGGGTCAGCATGGCAACACCAACGATGCGATCGAGCCTGTGCTGCGCGCCTTCGAGCTGGTGCTGCTGCGCGAGCTGGGCCACCTGCCCGATCTGACGCAGGAAAGCACCACACTCAGCAATGTGCAGGCGGTTGTGCGCTACACCCTGGTGTCGGATGGCGGTCTGCGTCAGGCATCAAGCTACGAGCGCGCTGCGCTGACGGGGGAGCAGTGGCGCAGCATAGAGCTGGCATTGCAAGCCGATCAGCCTTTTCCCCGAACCCTGAATGCCCTGGCCGAGCCTGATGTGGCTCAGGCCCTGAAGCCGCAATTGCGCAACCTTCTGCAATACCATTGCGGCTCAACCATGCTGCGCACCCGCCAGCTGATGATGGATCTGCAATCGCTATGAAACCCTCTGCTTCCCCGCGCACTGCGCTCTCGGTCAATGTCAACAAGGTGGCGCTGCTGCGCAATACCCGGCATCTGGGTATTCCGTCCGTGACGCGAGCGGCGCAGATCTGTCTGGAAGCTGGGGCGCAGGGCATCACCATTCACCCCCGTCCTGATGAGCGCCATATTCGCGCTCAGGATGTGTTTGAGCTGCATGAACTGCTCAAGAGCTGGCCCAAGGCCGAGTTCAACATCGAGGGCAACCCCACGCAGAACCTGATGGATTTCATCCGCCAGACGCGCCCGCACCAGGCCACGTTTGTGCCTGATAGCGAAGACCAGTTCACCAGCGACCATGGCTGGACCTTCCCGCAGGATGCAGAACGCCTCAAGCCCCTGATTGACGAATGCAAGCAGCTTGGTGTGCGCGTCAGCTTGTTCATGGACCCTATTCCTGAACAAATGGCAGCCGCCAAGGCCGTGGGTGCCGACCGCGTGGAGCTGTACACCGAGCCTTTTGCCGCCAACTGGGGCAAGGCTGAGCAAGAGCAGCAACTGCAAAGCTATGCCGCCGCCGCGCAAGCTGCGCTGGATGCGGGCCTGGGCATCAACGCAGGCCACGATCTGAACCGCGACAATCTGGCCGCTTTTGTGGCCCGCGTGCCCGGTCTGGCTGAAGTCTCCATTGGCCACGCCCTGATTGCCGATGCGCTGGAGCTGGGCTATGCCGAAACCGTCAAGGCCTATCAGGTTTGCATTGACGCAGGCATGGCGCAGAAGTAAATACGGAAGCATTCCTGAAAAGATAGCTGCTAGCGCTTGATGGATAAGTGCTGGAGGTCTGTTTTTCTATAAGGAGTCATAGATGATTTACGGCATTGGCACCGATATCTGCGATGTGCGCCGCATCCGCGCCAGCCTGGAAAAGCATGGCGAGCGCTTTGCGCTCAAGGTGCTGGCTGAGGGCGAAATCGCCACCTGGAAGGCCCGCAGCGCACGCTGGCCCGAGCGCGGCATTCGCTATCTGGCCACGCGCTTTTCGGCCAAGGAAGCGTTCAGCAAGGCCGTCGGTATGGGCATGCGCATGCCCATGACCTGGCGCCACTGCGAAGTCATCAAACTGCCCAGCGGCCAGCCTGCGATTCGCCTGCATGGTGAACTCAAGGAATGGTTTGAGCAAAACAATCTGACGGCGCACTTGTCCGTCACAGATGAATCTGATTACGCAGCCAGCTTCTGCATTGTAGAGCGAAAAGAGTGAAATTGGTCTGTAGCGCTTGATAGATAAGCGCAATCAGCTATCAAATTTGAATCAAACATCATGAGCATGCACGCCCCTCTCATCATTGATATTGCAGGCACATCGCTGACCGATGTGGACCGCCAGCGTCTGGCCCATCCGCTGGTGGGCGGCATCATCCTGTTCAAGCGCAACTGGGAAGACCGCAGCGCGCTGGTGCAGTTGTGCGCGGACATCAAGGCGGTCAAGCCTGATCTGCTGATCTGTGTGGACCACGAAGGCGGGCGCGTGCAGCGTTTCCGTACCGATGGCTTCACCCACATCCCGCCCATGCGCGCCTTTGGCGAGATGTGGATGGACGATGGCGTGGGTAAGAAATACCGCGAAGGCAGCGGCGCCATGCGTGCCATGAACGCGGCCACGGCTGCAGGCTATGTGCTGGGTACTGAGCTGCGCGCCTGCGGTGTGGACTTCAGCTTCACGCCCGTGCTGGATCTGGACTATGGCGAATCCTCCGTCATTGGCGACCGCAGCTTCCACCGCGACCCACGCGTGGTGGCGGCGCTGGCCAAGAGTCTGATGCATGGTCTGCTGCAAGCCGGCATGGGCAACTGTGGCAAACACTTCCCCGGCCACGGCTTTGTCAAGGCGGATTCTCACGTCGATATTCCCGTGGATAAGCGTAGCCTGAATGCCATCCTCGACGAAGATGCCGCGCCGTACCCGTGGCTGTCCAGCGTGCTCACCGCCGTCATGCCAGCGCATGTGATCTACCCCAAGGTGGACAAGCGCCCTGCAGGCTTTAGCGAGAAATGGCTCAAGGACATTCTGCGCAGCCGCCTGCGCTATGACGGCGCCATCTTCAGCGACGACCTGAGCATGGAAGGCGCACGCCGCATCAATGGCCAACTCATCAGCTACACCGAAGCGGCTCTGGAAGCGCTGAACGCCGGCTGCGACATGGTGCTGCTGTGCAATCAGAGCCTGGGCTTTGGCGAGCATGTGGACCAACTGCTCGACGGCATGGATGCCGCGCTGCGCGATGGCCGCTGGGTGCCCGATGAAGACAGCGAATCGCGCCGCGTCTCGCTGCTGCCCGATACCGAACCTCAGGCCTGGGATGACCTGATGCTGCAGCCCGCCTATCTGCAGGCGCTGGATCAACTGCCCTGATGCAGTCGTTGCTGCTCCGTGAACAGAAGAGGCCTGAGGGCCTCTTTTTTGTTTTTGCGCTTCAAAATAACCAATTTCAGTGAGTTACTTTTTGTAGGAGGTGGGTCATTCTTCCCGGGTTGCCTGCGCGCAACCTGTCCAAGTCAAGGAAGAAGTCCATGTCCAGATCATCCAAACAGCCGTCCATGTGGGCTCAAACCTGGGGGCTGATTCGCCCGTATTTCTGGGAATCCCCTCAACGTTTTTCCGCCCTGGTACTGATTGGCGCAGTGTTGGGCTTGTCGGTGTTCAGCAGTTGGTGGCAAGCAAGGCTGGTGGGCTGGACGGGAGCCAAGACCAATGCCTTGCAAAGTAAAAACAGTGAGCAGTTCTATGCACTGCTGCCCGATTTTTTCTGGCTTGCCCTAGTGTTTATTGTGGCGCTGGTGATGACCTTCTACCTGACCGAGGTGCTGGAAATTCGTTGGCGTCGCTGGTTTACCAGGAAATTATTGGCGCGTTGGTTTGAGCATCGTGCCTTCTATCAGCTGGAACTGATGCGCAATATGCCGGATCAGGCCGCGCCGGATAATCCCGATCAACGTATTCACGAGGATGTGCAGAAATTCGTGAAGATGAGCTGTGATCTGGCGAGAGGCTTTACGCTTTCGCTGGCTATGCTGGTCTCATTTGGCTGGGTACTTGTCGGTGTGGATGATGGAGCGGATCTCCATATTGGCGGGCAGGCAATCAATATCCCGGGTTTCATGCTATGGGTGGCGTTGCTGTATTGCGGGGCAGGCACGCTGGTCACTTACTGGCTGGGCAAGGCGCTCAAACGCATGAATTTTGAGCTGCAAAGGCGCGAAGCGCACTTTCGCTATCACATGGCGCGTGTGCGTGATAACGCCGAAGCGATTGCGCTTGATCGGGCGCAGGAGGTTGAGCATTTCCAGCTGGATAACAAACTCAATGCCCTGTTGGAGAGCAAATACGCCTTGGTCAAACGAGAGACGCGTTTGACATGGTTTACCAATTTCTTCAATAACCTGTCTGCCCTGTTTCCATATCTGGTACTAGCCGAGCGCTATTTCGGTGGCCATATCTCCATGGGGACCCTGGCAGAGGTGAGCATGGCGTTTGGCATAGTGCAGGGTGCACTGTCTTGGTTCATCAGCAACTTCACTACTTTGGCCGAGTGGCGCGCATCGGCGCAGCGCCTGGCCGAGCTTGAAGCCGCTTTGCAGCGAACGGGTGACGCATCAGAGCTGACGCATGAGGCAGTGGATTCGCATGTGGCAGTAGAGGGGCTGGAGTTGCGATTGCCCGCAGGCCAAGTGCTTTTGCGTGATGTTGCTGCCCGCATCAATGCAGGCTGCAATGTGCTGATAGGCGGCCCTTCTGGCAGTGGCAAGTCCACTTTGCTCCGGGCGCTGTCCGGCATCTGGCCCTTTGCCAAAGGGCATGTCAGCTTGCCGGGCAATGTGATGTTTATCCCGCAGCAGCCTTATTTCCCCGAAGGGCGCCTGCGTGATGCTTTGGCTTACCCATCCCGGGCAGAAAACTACTCCGACGCTCAGTTGGCAGAAGCTTTGGAGTTGGCGGGGTTGCCCGCACTGCAGGCGCGGCTGGATGACTTTGAGGCCTGGCAAAGCTTGCTGTCCGGTGGTGAACGCCAGCGCCTTGCGGCCGCGCGTGTTTTGCTCAAACAGCCTGCATGGGTGATTGCCGATGAGGCTTCCAGCGCGCTGGACAACGCCTCGGAAGCACGGGTCTATGAGGCCTTGACCCAGATGGCGAAGCGCAATGGCGGTGCGGTGATTTCTGTGGCGCACCGCGATAGCGTGCGCAAGTATCACGACCAAGTCTGGCAGATTGAGCCACAGCGGCATGGGCTTGACCTGCGGCCCATGGAGTGAGCACCAAGGTCTTGCGGATCACCTCCATGTACAAGGGTGCCCATGGAAACCCTTATTTATTTTTTCAAACGAAGACAGTTTTGAATAGTTAAAAAAGTAAGCACTTGCAACCTTAAATCTTTAAGATTCACAGGGTTGGAAGCGTTTATGAACACATTTAAACATTTAGTATCAAATAAAGGAAGCCTGAAATTCTGCCTGGCTGGAGCTGGGCGGTTCACCGTGACAGCAACGCTGGCGGCATTGCTCGTGGCCTGCGGCGGAGGTGGGGGGGGGAGCAGTTCTTCACCAGACAGCAGCGCAACTCAAACACCTGGCAGCAACGATCAGGTGCAGGGTGGGGCGAATGCCGGAGTTGTGCCCGGCGGTGGAGCCAGCAGCAGCGACGATGGAGCCAATCTGGGTGGGGGGCTGCCACCTGCGCAAGAAGCGCTTAAGCCTGTTGCAGGGCAGATCGTGGGCTATATCAGCTACGACATGGTGCCTGCCACGGCTGACAAGGGGCTGAATTACGCAGCAACCCAGTCCATGCCTGCGCGTGGTGTGGTGGTGGATGCGGTCGATGCGACAGGTGTTGTGGCATCTGCTGTAACAGATGCCAAGGGCTTGTACACGCTGGCAGTGCCGACAGGGCGCCAGGTGCAACTGCGCGTGCAGGCACGAATCAAAAGCAGTGATGGCCGCTGGGATGTGGCCGTGCGTGACAACACGTCATCGGGCTACCCTACGGCAGCGCCTGTCTATGCCATGACCAGTTCTGCACAGATCATGCCTGCAGCAGGCATGGTGCTGGATTTGAATGCCGCTTCGGGCTGGACTGGCAGCAGCTATGGTGATGTGCGTGCCGCAGCCCCATTTGCTGTGCTGGATCAGGCCTATACATCCATGCGGTATGTGGATGACGCGCTCGCCGCGGCTGGCCAGATGCTGCCCACTTTCCCAACACTGAATATCTACTGGAGCAGCAACAACCGCAGCGCGGTCGGCAGCTATGCGCAAGGCGATATTGGCACCAGCAGCTGGACCAATGCGCAATCGGGTGTGGCTGAGGGCTTGTACATCCTGGGCAAGGAAAGCCTGGACTCCGACGAGTACGACACCAGCATCTTGATCCACGAGTGGATGCACTACTTCGAGAACAAGCTCTCGCGGTCTGACTCTCCCGGTGGAAATCATGCACTCGGGGACAAGCTGGACATGCGGGTTGCATGGTCTGAAGGGCTGGCCAGTGCCATGTCTTCCTCCATGCGCGGCAATGCAAGCTTTATTGACACCCTGGGCGCCCGGCAAAGCCAGTCTTCAACGTTCAGCGTAGATACCCAGCCAGTGGTTTCAGATCGTGGTTTCTTCAGTGAACGCTCTGTGCAGTACGCGGTCTACCAGCTGTCTCGCCTGCAAGGTGGTGCCGCTGCGGTGCTGCAAACTCTGCTGGCAGAGCAAAAGAACACGCCCGCAGCGACCAGCATTTTTTCATTCGCGGCAGGTCTGGCTCCTCGAATGGCAGCAGGTGCTACGGACACTGTCTTCAGCGACATCGGTCTGCCCAGTGCAAGCACATTGGATGCATGGGGTGGCTCTGTCAGCTACGTCACCAGCTTTGCCAGCGGCATTCCAGTGGTGGATCAACTGCTTTCTGGAATTGCGACGGCACCTGTGTGCGTATCCAACCAGTATGGGTCTTACAACAAGCTCGATCGCAACAGGCCAATCCGTCTGGAAGTGCCTGCGGCCGGTAAATGGCGTCTTGTGGCGACAGGGACTGCTGCTCTGGCCCGGGTTGATCTGTATCGCACAGGTGTATGGCAGCCACCTGTCAACGAGGTTGCGCTGGCGCCTGTGCTTGAAAACACGTACCAGTTGCAAGCCGGTACCTATGTAGCAATGTTGACGGACGCAAGCATGTACAACGGCACTGCCAAGCCTCAGTTGCATTCATGCTTTGGTGTTCGATGGGAAAAGGTGAGTTGATGCAAATGTTTGGCAAGTGCGCCTGGGGGTGCAAATGGGTATGGGGTCTGGCTGCAGCAGCAAGCTTGTTGATGTCTGCACCAGTGATGGCGACTGGTGGGCAGGACGCTTCGCCACTGAACCAGCGTCAGCGCAAGGCGGGTGATGTGGTGACTGTGTCTGTGGGTGAATTGCCTGCAGGACTGAGCGTTGGACCGGTGAAGGTGAAGCTGGATTTCGTGGGCAGCCCCGGCGTGGATTCACTGCAGCTAAGCTATGCCGTGGAAGGCTCGCTGCGCGTGGAAGCGAGCGCACCAGCAGAAATCAGGCTGGATGCGCAACACCATGCAAGCACCGAGATCCCGCTCACAGTGCTTGCCTCTGGCTTGCATTACCTGCATGTTCATGTGCGTTCAGGCTCGCATTACTCGGCATTTGCCGTGCGAATTGATGCGGGTTCTGTGCAGGGAATCAACAAAACCACGCGCCAGGCACGGCAGGTGCAGGATGGCGGCTTTACCGAAATGCCAGCGCAGGAAAAGCGCAGATATTGAGCCTCTGCGGAGGAAGACCTTGAATCCTTCAAGACGTTGATTCAACGGAATTTTTTCCGCTCTATGTACAGCCCGCAAGTTGCAGTGAGATGCTACTTGCGGGCTGTTTTATTGGGGCGTTCAGAAAGCCCCAATTGAAGCGTTTTTAAGTGCTCAAAACAGGTCTTGAGTCTTAGGTCTTATATCTAATGGAAAACCCTAGTTGTCTACTCCAACAAAAGACCCCGGCCTACCCGGTGTTGCGACTGACGGCCGAAACAAATGCTTGCAGAGACCACTAGCATTGGAGGATTAAAGAAGTATGAGCTCGCTTCGGATTCGTCTGACGTGGGCTCCTGTGTGTGCATGTGTGCACTTGCATTAGCCCTTCTTTTTGCATGGCTCCATCAAGCGATGCCCAAGAGAAGCCATCGCTTTTGAGTACCACTGAATGACCTCCCACCACTTGGCTGTGGAGGTGTTCACACCACGATGTAGGAACAGAGAAAATGTCTGATTTTTCCCCTCCAAGCCGCAGAACCTTCATGCTGGCATCGGGCGCTGGCGTAGCGCTCACCGGTGCTGCCCTGACGTTTCGTGCCAACTCCAAGGAAGCTCCCGCTGGCCTTGACAAGTACAAGCCTGAGTACCTCAACGCCGAAGAATGGGCCTTTGTGCTGGCAGCGACTGCACGCCTGATTCCTTCGGAAGGCGACGGCCCCGGCGCTATCGAAGCCCATGTGCCTGTGTTCATTGACCGCCAGCTCCAGGGCTACTACGGCAATGCCGAGATCTGGTACATGGAAGGCCCCCACGATCCTGAAGCCACACCGGATCGCGGCTGGCAATCGCCACTGAACCCTGCGCAGCTCTACCGTAAGGCCATTCCCGCCTTCAACGCTGCCTGCAAGGAAAAGTTCGGCAAGGACTTCAAGGATCTGGCTGCCGAGCAGCAGGACGAAGCCCTGACCGCCCTGCAAAAGGGTGGCATCAAGCTGGACCCTGAACTGAGCTTCTTCTTTGCCACCTTGCTGGCCAACACCAAGGAAGGCTACTTTGCCGACCCGCAGCACGGCGGCAACTACGGCATGCAATCGTGGAAGTACATCGGCTTCCCCGGCGCGCGCGCCAGCTATGCCGAATGGGTGGATCAGCACAACAAGAAATATCCGCTGGGCCCCGTGTCCATCAAGGGTGAAAGGGCTTAAGTCATGGCACGTATTGAAAAGAAAAAAGACGTGGTGATCGTTGGCCTGGGTTGGACAGGTTCGATTGCCGGTATGGAACTGGCTGCCGAAGGCCTGGAAATCGTGGCGCTGGAGCGCGGCGGTGACCAGAACACCGTGCCTGAGTTCAAGTACCCCAACCAGATCGACGAGCTGACCTATGGCGTGCGTCTGAAGAACATGCAGCACCCCCGTCAGGCGACGGTGACGGTGCGCCGTGATGACAGCGAAATCGCACTGCCTTACCGCTCCATGGGCTCCTTCCTGCCTGCCAATGGCGTGGGTGGTGCCGGTACGCACTGGAATGGTTTGCTGTGGCGCCCTCAGCCCGAGGAAATCAAGCTGCGCAGCTATGTGAAGGAAAAATGGGGCGAGTCCATCATTCCCGAAGGAATGAACCTGATGGACTACCCCGTCACCTATGACGAGCTGGAGCCCTTCTTCACCCAGTTTGATGAAGTCGCTGGTATCTCGGGCAAGGCCGGTAACCTCAAGGGCCAGATTCAGGCTGGCGGCAATCCTTTTGAAGGCTGGCGCTCTAAAGAGTACCCCATGCCTGCGCTGCCTGCGACTTACGACTCGACCAAGTTCGAGGCCTGCGCCAAGAGCATGGGCCTGCACCCATTCCCTGCCCCTGCCGGTATTGCGTCCACATCCTATGTGAACCCCTACGGCATGCAGATGGCACCTTGCAACTTCTGCGGTTTCTGCGAACGTTTTGGTTGCTACCAGTATTCCAAGTCGTCGCCCCAGACGGCAGTGCTGGATGCGCTCAAGCGCAAGAAGAATTTCTCTTACCGCACCCACTGCGAAGTGCTGCGTGTGGAAAGCTCGGAAGACGGCAAGACCGCCACCGGCGTGACCTACTTCGACTCCAACACGAACGAAGAAGTGTTCCAGCCTGCGGATCTGGTGATTCTGTCGTCCTACCAGCTCAACAACGTGCACCTGCTGCTGGTGTCCGGCATTGGCAAGCCTTACGACCCCAAGACCAACACGGGCGTGACCGGCAAGAACTACGCCTACCAGATGAACGGCGGCGTGACCCTGTTCTTCAAGGAAGAGAACTTCAACCCGTTCATCGGCCACGGCTCCAACGGCATGTGTATCGACGACTACGGTATCAACCAGAACGACTTCGGCAAGCTGGGCTTTATCGGCGGCGCCTACTGGCGCGTGGGCACCATGAATGGCCAGCCTATCCGCTCCATGCCGCTGCCCAAGGGCACACCTGGCTGGGGTGCAGGCTGGAAGAAGGGCATTGGCGAGTGGTACGGCCACTCCATGTCGATCGGCACGCACGGCTCGCACATGTCCTACCGCAACAACCACCTGGACCTGGACCCTACCTACAAGGATCCACATGGCCGTCCTTTGATGCGCATGACCTTCAACTGGCAGGACAACGACATCCGCATGACCCAGTACCAGAAGATCAAGGCAGAAGAAGTGGGTAACGCTTTGAAGCCCGATCTGCTGCAGTCTGGCTTCAAGAACATTGGTGCCAAATTCGACGTGCGTCCTTACCAGACCACGCACAACACCGGTGGCCACATCATGTCGGAGCGCCCTACAGAAGGCGTGGTCAACCGCTACTGCCAGGCCTGGGACAAGCACAACGTGTTCGTCTTCGGCGCGGGCAACTTCGTGCAGAACACCCAGTACAACCCCACCGGCATGGTGGGTGGCCTGGCGTACTGGACGCTGCATGCCATCCGCACCCTGTATTTGAAGAACCCACGTCCGCTGGTCTGAGGGAGTAAGACACTATGAAGAAAATCCTCAGCATTGTGATTGCCCTGATCGTTCTGGGCATCATCGCGGCAGTGGCGCTGGCTTACGCTCCGTTCAAGCCAACACCTGCCAATGAAGAACTGCCTGCCGACTGGAAGGCTGAAGCGGGCCGTGGCGAATACGTCATGCGCGCTGGCGACTGCATGGCCTGCCACACGGCCAAGGGCGGCGAGCCTCTGGCTGGTGGCAACGGCATTCACAGCCCCATGGGCACCATCTGGGCGTCCAACATCACGCCTGACAAGGAAACCGGTATCGGTAACTGGACTCTGGACCAGTTCCGCGCCGCCATGGTGGATGGCATTGGTGACCACGGTCAGCAACTGTACCCCGCCATGCCTTACGAGAACTATCGCTTCATGAAGGAAAGCGATATCCGTGCGCTGTATGACTACCTGCAGACCGAAGTCAAGCCTGTGAAGAATGCTGTGGAGGCCACCAGCCTGAGCTTCCCGTTCAACATGCGCTTTGGCATTCGTGCCTGGAACTGGCTGGCCCTGTCGGGTGAATCCAAGTTCAAGCCCATGAGCGGTGACGACCAGCAGATTCGCGGTCAGTACCTGGTGGAAGGCGCAGGCCACTGCGCGGCTTGCCACAGCCCCCGCACAGCCCTGATGGCGCAAGGCGGCACACGTTTGTCCGACTCCAGCTTCCTGACGGGTGGCGAGGTGGACAACTGGTCCGCCCCAGCCCTGCGCGGCAAGGACTCACGTGTTCAGAAGTGGACTACCGAACAGATCGCTGCCTATCTGGCAACGGGTCGCAATGCTCACGCAGTGGCTAACGGCGAAATGGCCATGGTGGTTGAGCATTCCATGCAGTACATGACAGATGCAGATCTGAACGCCATGGCCAAGTTCATCAAGACCATGGATGGCCAGGCTGCCGAAGCCACCCCTGAAAAGCTGGCAACTCCCGGCCCACGCAGCTCGGCAGCTCCTGCTGCGGATGAAGCTGGCAAGGCCACTGCCACCATGCTGAAGTCTGCTGCGCCAGACATGCCTCTGGGTGCCCGTGTCTATCTCGACAACTGCGCTGCCTGCCACTTTACGAGCGGCAAGGGCTCGCCCGAGATCTTCCCCGAGCTGCAAGGCAACCCCATGGTGCTGGGCAAGGACGCCAGCCCGCTGCTGTCGGTGATTCTGAAGGGCACGTCGTCCACCATGACCGAACGTCGCCCCATGAATCTGGTGATGCAAGGCTACGCCGATCGCCTGACTGACAACGAAGTGGCTGCACTGGCGACTTTCCTGCGCAAGGGCTGGGGTAACCAGGCTTCTGACGTGAGCGAAAGCCAGGTCAGCAAGGTGCGCAAGCACATTGAAGCCGCAGCCGCCCCTGAGCGTGCGCAGTAAGCACTGTTGAAGCGCTGATTGCTATCGATTTTGTAAATACAGAACGAATAGCTTTTCTCACCAGGCCCCGCTGGATACTGCTTCCAGCGGGGCTTTTTTGTGCCTCAGCCCAGGTCAGGCGTGGGATGATTCCTGTTTTGCTGCGTGCAAACCGCAAGGCCGCGCACCAGCCTGAACAGAACAAGGAGAGATTCCATGCGCGTTGGTGTGTTGACCGGTGGTGGTGATTGTCCCGGCCTGAATGCGGTGATCCGTGCGGTTACCAAATCCTTGATCAACCATGGCCAGTGCGAGGTGCTGGGCATTGCCGATGGCTTTGAAGGCCTGATGGGCGAGCAGCCCCGCGTCAAGCCGCTGAGCTGGGATGAAGTCAGCGGCATTCTGCACATCGGCGGCACCATTCTGGGCACCAGCAACAGCGCCAACCCGCTGCGCGATGCGGCCACGCTGGAGCAGGTGGGCCGTAATGTCAAGGCGCTGGGTCTGGATGTAGTGGTAGCCATTGGTGGTGATGGCACCATGAGCCTGGCCCATGGTCTGGCCCAGGTGGGACTGCAATGCGTGGGCGTGCCCAAGACGATTGACAACGACATTGCCAGCTGCGAGCGCAGCTTTGGTTTTGACACGGCCGTCGCCACCGTGACCGAGTCTCTGCGCCGTATCGAAAGCACGGCCATGAGCCACCACCGCGTGATGATTGTCGAAACCATGGGCCGCCACGCAGGCTGGCTGGCGCTGGAGTCTGGCATTGCCGGAGCGGCTGACATCATCTTGTTGCCCGAAATTGATTACGACCTGCAGGCCATTGTTGACTTCTGCAAGGCCCGCGAGGAGCGCCAGCGCTACACCATCATCTGCATTGGCGAAGGCGCCAAGGAAAGCGGCCAGAGCCTGACGGTGCGCGAGCGCATTGAACACAGCCCCGACCCCGTGCGCCTGGGCGGCGTGGGCCATGTGCTGCGCGAACGCCTGCAGCCACACCTCAAGAGCGAGGTGCGCACCACGGTGCTGGGCCATGTGCAGCGTGGCGGCGATCCCACGCCGTTTGACCGTGTGCTGGCCACGCAGTTTGGCCACCACGCTGCCCAACTGGTGCTGAGCGGCCAATTCGGCCATATGGTCACACTGCAGAACGGGCGTATCGGCAGCGTGGAAATTGCCAAGGTGGCCAACACCCAGCGCACCGTGCCGCTGGACAGCCCGCTGCTGGCCATGGCGCGCGATATTGGCATTTGCTTTGGTGAGGCTTGATGAAGCCCTGAGCTAGGCTAAGGTGTGAGCAGGCGCGCACTTTGAGCTTGCGTGCAGGAGAAATACCGCATGGACCGACACGAAGAAGCCGTGATGCAACTGCTCACGGCCAATGGCGAAACCTTTGTTGCCCCCAAATACGAGGTGGCAGACGGCTGGCAATGCCCGGCTTTTGTGGCGCTGCGCCCTGCGCGCAAGCAGGTCTATGTGGTCGAGGTCTCGGCCTCTGGCTACCCGCTGGCGTTGGTCAATCGCATCAATGAGCGGGTTGAAAAATGGTATGCGCCGCTGCTGTCGCAACTGCACGGTCTGGCCATCACACAGCCGGACTGGGAAATTGCCTGTCTGGTGTTTGTACGCAGCGATCAGGCCGACTGGCTCAAGGAGCGCGTCAAGGACATGAGCGGCGTGCATGTGCTGAGTCTGGAGCAGGCCAGTAGCCCCTGGAACTGGAACGACTCGGTGTGGACTTCAGACATGCAGTTTGATGCGGCCAGGGGTATTCCGCAGCGCGGCGTCAAGCCCGCAGGGCTGACGCACTGAAGATGGTGTGAAATGGGCTGAAAGTGCGGATATATCAAGCGCTTTCAGCTATTAAATTGATAATTATCGGTGTCCAAGGAGACTTCTGTGAGTGCGCTGAACCCATCCCAAGGCTTTGCCGAACAACTGCGCCAGTCCTGCATTGCAGACTGGAATGCCTGTGTGCAGCACCGCTTTGTGCACGAGATTTTTGACGGCAGCCTGAGCGATGCAGTGCTGCGCAAATATCTGGTGCAGGACTATCAGTTCATCAACCGATTCGTGGCCTTGCTGGGCGCCGCCATTGCCAGCGCTGATGTGTTTGCGCCGCGTGTGACGCTGTCGCAGTTTGCGGGCATGGTGACCAGCGACGAGAACACCTATTTCCTGCGCAGCTTTGATATGCTGGGCGTGCCCGAAGAGCAGCGCCTGACGCCCGAACTGACTGTGCCCACCAAGGCGTTTCAGCAACTGATGCACGAGGCTGCGCAAAGCCTGAACTACGCCAACTGCATGGCAGTGCTGGCGGTGGCTGAAGGCATTTATCTGGACTGGGCTGACCAGGACGCCAAAAAGCAGCTGCCCATGCCAGAGCGCTTCGAGCACGCGGAGTGGATCGTGCTGCATGCCAATGATTTCTTCCGTGGCTTTGTGGGCTGGTTGCGCAGTGAACTGGATCGCATTGGCCTCACACTGAACGAAGCACAGAAAGCCGAAGCCGCCCGCTACTTTCAGCGTGCGGTGAAGCTGGAACGCCAATTCTTTGACCATGTCTATGAATAAAAGCAAAACCTGTCTGGCGGCTGCAGCCTTGCTGTGTGCCATTGCTGCACCGGCCCTGGCGGGCAACTGGGAAATCTGCGACCTGAAGGTGGAAGTGCGTGACAAGCAGACAAGCCGCCAGGAGCTGCAGACCCGTGTGATCGAAAGCAAGGCCAAGGGGCAGGCTGAATGTCCGCAGGCTGGAACAGCGCTGAGCTTCAGACCCGAGACTGCCGACTATCAAAACGAGTTGCCGCGCCGCCAGTGGCCCAGACCGGGCACAACGGCGGTGGTTCGCTACCGCTATCTGGACGGCGAATGCAAAGATCGCGGCCCTTGCCGCATTGAGCATTACTCGCCTGTTGTGCACTAAATTTTGGCGAAAACAGGCTGTATCGCTTTATGAGTAAGCGAAAGCAGCTATTGAATCAATAGCTGGAATGGCGCTGTGATGCCTTCCCGCTCGCCTATGATCGGGGGCTTGGCCCTTTATATGCAGGATGCAACGATGACCACCTTAGGAACCCCTCTTTCCCCCAATGCCACCAAAGTCATGCTGCTGGGCAGCGGCGAACTGGGCAAGGAAGTGCTGATTGCCCTGCAGCGCCTGGGCGTGGAAACCATCGCCGTGGACCGCTACGAGAACGCGCCCGGCCAGCAGGTGGCCCACCATGTACGCACCATCACCATGAGCGATCCGGCACAGCTCAAGGCCTTGATCGAAGCCGAAAAGCCTGACCTGGTGGTGCCCGAGATCGAAGCCATTGCCACGCCCATGCTGGAAGAGCTGGAGGCCGCCGGCGTGGTCACCGTCATCCCCACGGCCCGCGCCACGCGGCTGACAATGGACCGCGAAGGCATCCGTCGCCTGGCCGCCGAAACATTGGGCCTGCCCACCAGCCCCTACCGCTTTTGCGATTCCGCCGAAGAGTTGCAAGCCGCCATTGACGGCACCGACGGCCAGAGCACCATTGGCTACCCCTGCGTGGTCAAGCCGGTGATGAGCAGCTCCGGCAAGGGCCAGAGCAAGATCGACGGTCCGGCCGATGTGCAAAAAGCCTGGGACTACGCCATGGCCGGCGGCCGCGTGGCCAAGGGCCGCGTGATCGTGGAAGGCTTTATCGACTTTGACTACGAAATCACCCAGCTGACCGTGCGCGCCAAGGGCGCGGACGGCCAGATCGAAACGCATTTTTGCGACCCCGTGGGCCACATCCAGCAGGCCGGTGACTATGTGGAAAGCTGGCAGCCCCACCCCATGTCGGCGACGGCACAGGCCAAGTCGCAGCAGATTGCCAAGGCCGTGACCGACAACCTAGGCGGCCTGGGCCTGTTCGGCGTGGAGCTGTTTGTGAAGGGCGAGCAAGTGTGGTTCAGCGAAGTCTCGCCCCGCCCGCATGACACTGGCTTAGTGACGCTCTGCACCCAGTGGCAAAGCGAATTTGAATTGCACGCCCGCGCCATCCTGGGTCTGCCGGTGGACACCAGCTTGCGCAACCCCGGTGCCAGTGCCGTGATCTATGGCGGTCAGGATGCCGAAGGCCTGGTGTTTGATGGCGTGGACGAGGCGCTGGCCATTCCAGGCACTGATCTGCGCCTGTTCGGCAAGCCCGAAAGCTTTGTCAAACGCCGCATGGGCGTGGCCCTGGCCCGCGCGGCCGATGTGGAGCAGGCCCGCACCACGGCAAAATTAGCAGCCAGCAAGGTCAAGCCGCGTAAGCCTTGATGCGATCAGCCTCCAGCCAATGAAAAGGGCTTCCTGTGGAAGCCCTTTTTTGTGCACGCTTGCTGGGTCAGTGTCCGTTTGCACTGGTCGTGGCGCCATTGCTTGGCGTTACCAAGGCTACCGCACTGGCTTCTTCCTGGCTGGTGGCTGGGCTGCTTTCTGTGATGGATGGCAGGCCTCCTTTCCAGCGGCGAATGATGCGCTGGAAGATCAGTGAGTTGGGAATCTGCAGCAGGTTAGGCGTCCCTTCAGGCGCACTGTCGTCCTGCAGCGTGATATAGAGCATGTTCAGGTCCACTACGCGGCCTTTGGCGCCGGGCTTTTCGGCGGTGTCCAGTACTTCGATATGGTCGCCCAGGCGGAAGGGGCCGACCGTGACAATCAGCACCGCGCAGAAGAGGTTGGAGAGCACGCTCCACGCGGCAAAGAAGGCAACGGCGCCGACAGTGGCAAAGCCAGTGAAGGCTGTCCACAGCACGGTGGCAGACATGCCCAGCCGCTCCAGAATGGCCAGAACAGCCGCCGCAATGATGAGCCAGCGGAACACGCCGCGCAGTGGCAGCAGCAGCTCATGCGGCAGGTCATAGGCCTTGCCTACGCGCGAGACAATGCGCTTGAACAGCCAGTTGAGCAACCAGGCGACAAAGATGATGAGAAAGATCTGAACGCCGGGGATCAGAACCTCCAGCCACTCCTGCATCCACTCGGGCAGGTGCATTTGAAGACGACGCATAACCAAGACAATAAAAAACGCTAGGGGGTCATCCTAGCGTCTTATTGGAGGGCGGGCGCCTACCCGAGGCTCAAAGCTGGCGCTGCTCTATGGTGTCCATCTGCATCTCGAAGCTGAAGAATCGGTTGCGCCCCTGAGACTTGGCTGCATACAGCGCTTCGTCTGCGCGCATCAGCATGGATTCCGGGCTGGTATGGGCATCGGGAATGCAGGTGGTGATGCCGCCAGACAAGGTTAGCAACAATTCTTCACTTGCTCCTGGTGGGCGAATCTTGAGGAACTTGAGCATCTGCCCCAGCGCCCGGGCAAAGGTCATGGCGCCCGAACGCGGAGTGTTGGGCAGAATCAGTGCAAATTCTTCGCCGCCATAGCGCGCCGCAATATCGCGTGGGCGCACGCAGACTTCGCGCAGCAGACGGCCGACTTGCTTGAGGCATTCATCACCCTGTACGTGACCATAGGTGTCATTGAACTGCTTGAAGTGATCGAGGTCGCAAAGCATCAGCGTCAGCGGCTTGCCTTCGCGCTGGGCGGCTGAGATTTCGGCATGCAGCATGCGGTCCAGCCCACGGCGGTTGACCAGACCGGTCAGAGCATCCAGTTCCACCATTTCATTGAGCTTCTGGTTGGCCAGATGCAGCTCAGCAGAAACAGTCACCAGACGGCGGCGCATATCCAGCAGGCGGCGCATGGCACGTAACTTGGCCACCAGCACGATCGGCTTGACGGGCTTGACCAGATAGTCGTCACCACCAGCCTCGATGCCGCGCCAGACATCCAGATCGTTGTCCAGCCCCGACAGGAAAATGATGGGGGTCCACTCTCCGGGTTCGGCCTCGCGTAGCTTGCGGGCAACCCAGTAGCCGTCCTCACCCGGCAGGCGGATGTCGAGGAGCACCATGTCAGGGCGCTCGCTGCGAAACAGCGCAAGGGCCGTACGGCCGTTTTCGGCTTCCAGAACCTGGGTGACACCGGCCTGGCGCAGTTCTGTGACCAGGGCTGCTCGCATCACGGCCTGATCCTCCACCACGAGCACGGAAAACGGAGCCGAGGACTCCGGAGAGGAAAAGCGCGCCCCGCTGGACTCAATGGCCGTTGAGGCAAGGACGTTGGACGGCAAAGCAGTCATGTGTCAGGAAAGAGGCTCAGTCCATTCAGGTACCCACCAGAGATGGGCAGGGTAGGAAAGCTATGTAAGCTGCTGTTACTTTATACGATAGTTTGACGAAAATTGGATGTTGCGAGGGTTTCGCTCCAATTACGCCAAAGGCAGCTGGGTGAGCGCCTTGCTGGCGCTGTCGTGCCATAGGACAAAAGCCTGGGCCTCAGCGCAGAAGGTGCTGGGACCGAGTTGCTGCAGAAAGCGGCAGGCTGCAAATTGCTGCGCCTCCTCATCGTAGTACTGACTCCATTCGTGGCGCCCCGGCTGATGCTGGGGCTTTACGGGCCAGTGTCGCTCCTGAGTGGATAAACCGCTCATGCCCATGCGCCAGGGCTTGCCAGTCACTCGTGCGCGAAAGCATTGCTGCTTCTCGCAAAGCAGGGCGTACACAGGGTCCACACCCATTTCCTGAAACAAAGCTTGTACCTGCGGTGCTTGCCAGTCCCAGCTGGCATGGGTCACGATGATGCGCAGGCCTTTCGGCGTCTGATACAGA
This sequence comes from Comamonas fluminis, assembly GCF_019186805.1. Classification (NCBI taxonomy): domain Bacteria; kingdom Pseudomonadati; phylum Pseudomonadota; class Betaproteobacteria; order Burkholderiales; family Comamonadaceae; genus Comamonas; species Comamonas fluminis. Next base: position 1,143,426 of record NZ_CP066783.1, read on the forward strand.
CGAAGCCCCCAGTCCGGGTAGCGCGCCTGCACCTGCAGAACCCGGGCCATGGCGCGATTGGCCGCGGTAGAAGGGTTTTGTTGTTTCGCTTGCCTTGCGTCGTTCCAGCGTTTGAGTCTGGCGCGAAACAGCAGGCCCATGCAGGCGATGATGAAGATCAGGGCGATCTGGTGCCCATTCCAGCTTATGGGCTCAATCCAGAGCCAAGGCAGGGCAGAAAGCAAAATGAGCAGAACGATCCAGGGAAAGCCGGGTGCATCGCTTTCTCTTGGGTAGTCCAGGTCAGCAATCGCGACTTTGTCGGTATTGAGGCAATGCGCGCCGTAGCTATTGCGCGTCATCACAGTCTCGCCGCGCTGCTCCAGAATCTCTTCCCGAATCGGTGTTGGTGCGAACAGGCTGTACTCATTAGCCCATTCCATGCGCTCGAAATCAGGGGCGAGATGGCGCTGCACCGGGGCCTTGAGCACATCATCAAGTGCCTCCTGCGCTCGCTGCTGGGCATGGGTTTCTGCTTCTGCCTGGCTGATGTCAGACCAGCCCCAGCGCTGAACCGTCGCGCCATGGGTTTTGCTGGTTTCTTGCCGCAGGCGTGCTTGTGCCCAGTATCGAGGGATTTGCATGCGATTCAGTATAGCCAGACGGCTGGACTACGCATTACCGGTCTTGGGGAATAAGGGCATGGGTGATGAAGGTGCCGGAAAGCAGCAGAATTTTTAATGGATCTCGATGATTCTTGAATCAATAAATTCCAAGGGTGTTGACGCGGTAGTAGTGCTCATTGAGAGCCATTTTGAGACTCCTGGCACTTTCTATGGTGCCCGTATCTGCAGCAGTGCCTAAACCAAAAAAATAGAGGTCATAGCTGCTTCCATCCACGAAGAATCCCCATTCGGAGAACCAACTGTCTGGATTTGTAATATTGATAAAGTCTTGTGCATTTAGATTTTTATAATAGTTCTGACCAAGACTAGTGGTAAGAGGAGAATCCTTGGGCTGAAAATTTTCAGTTCCGTGTTGCTTTCTGCCTTGTGTCGCACAAGTCATGAGCATCAGCCCTTGAGCATGCAAGACACGGATCATGTTGAGCCAGGTTTTCTGCCAGCCAGGGTTGTGTTCCATGGCTTCGCAGGAAATGACAGTGTCAAATGAATTGGCTTTGGCGCCAAAATCTTCACCGTAGCAGACTTCATCCACATCAGGGCCCATGCCGACATCAATGCCAAGATACTGGCAGTCAGTGAAGAATTCACGTACTGATCCGTTGAGGTTCAAGCTTCCTATTTCAAGCACTTTGGAGTTTTGAAAGAAGGTAGGCAAGAATTGCTTGACACCATTGACGAAAAAACGTTGCTGGATGTGTGACATAAATGGAATTTACTCGGGAGATTTGATGTTGACACGCCTTGATATTTCATTTTTCAATCTCAGGTATTCATCCAGATAAACTTGGTGACCTGTTGATGAATACTGGAATTTCAGAGCATCACAGGATATGAGTTCATCTTTGAATAAGGCAATATCTGAAATTAAGGAGTTTGTGGATGATAATGGATAGTTTATTCTATTCCAATTCTTATTAACTAGTAAATAGCTGGCTAATCTCTCTTGTATAAAAATCTTGAAAGTATAATTGTTGTGGCTATTGTGGGAAGTTGGTGTATTTAGTTGTTGGTGCAAAGGGTGGCTTTTATTTTCTGAAAAATCAAATAATTGATTTCCAATGCTTAGCCAGGATCTCCAAAATGACGGTTTTGCCAAAAAATAATTGCAATAGACAGTATTTCCACTGTGCATGATGAGATTTTTGATATTTTTGGGTTCATCAATGGCATTGAAGAAATTTTGAGCCACTGCAGTCAATCCAGGGTGCCAGAATTCACCTTGTGAGAATGTATTTGGGAAGAATGCAATCAACTCCCAGAAAGGGGAGAGAAGAATAATTTCAGTGTCTGCTGAAATTGATTTAATAAATTGATGAACTTGCGTGCTATCTAAACCTGTTTTTTCATGAAATTTTGGGGAGAGAAATCCATACCATTCATCTTCTTTTAGGTCATTGTTAAGCAGAAAGTTTCGAATAACCCAGAATTCCCCCCAATCTGGACGTGAATTTTGCAGGTTATTCAGTGGTATGAATCCTTTATCCAGAGACTCCTGCGTTTGCTGGTTGTAGAAGATTTGGTAAATATTTGCTTTGGGCATTTTTTAAAATGGTTTTATTTATAAGCGCAAAAAGCTAGGGCGGCGGGGTATTCCACAGCATGCATGGAGATATGAGAAAAACCAGCCTCCATCAAAGAAGTCCACGCATCCGCTCCAAATTCGGTGTGAACGATATAGTCAGGCGCTTTGTCTGGGCTGTGGTAGCTGGGCGGCAGGCCGAATCGGCTGCGTGTCATGCGGCCAACAACCAATGGGGTGGTCATGCATAGCACGCCACCTGGCTTTAAAACGCGGTAGCACTCCTGGAGTGCTTTGATGGGGTTGGGAATATGTTCCAGCGTGTCGGAATGCACGACGGCATCGAAGCTGGCATCAGGCAGGGCCAGTGCGCAGAGATCCAGTTCTGGATACTGGCCCAGTTGATGGAGTGGAAGCTGCCGAAGATAGGGCGAGAGAGTTCCTGCCTCATTGATCTCCAGCAGAGATAGTGCCTGCCGAGATGGGTGCCGCACCCAGTTTGCAAGCAATTCAGTGGCTGCTGGATGCGACGGAGTGCTGGGCAGGCTGGAGGTCAGGGCGCAGGCCAGGGCGATGGAGCGCAGATTGGCACCACAGTGTGTGCAGCGCTTTCCCTGTTGATGGTCGATGTACTCAGCTTCTTTGACGCTGAGTTGCCAGTCTGAGATCAGTTCTGGCCAGAGAACTGGTTGATATACAAAATGAGTACCGCCGCAAATGCGGCAGTGTGTGACGTTCATGCTCTGCTCCCCTCTTATGGGGAAGCATTCTGAGCATAAAGTCACAATTTGGCGATGGCAAATCGCCTACATCATCACTGTTCGCGGCGCAGGGCGGGGAACAGAATCACGTCGCGGATGCTGGCGCTGTCGGTCAGCAGCATCATGAAGCGGTCGATGCCGATACCGCAGCCGCCGGTGGGAGGCATGCCGTATTCCAGTGCGCGCACAAAGTCGTGGTCGAAGTACATGGCTTCGTCGTCGCCACCGTCCTTGGCTTCGACCTGGGCATTGAAGCGGGCGGCCTGGTCTTCGGCGTCGTTCAGCTCGGAGAAACCATTGCCGAACTCGCGACCGGTGATGTAGAGCTCAAAGCGCTCGGTCACTTCGGGGCGCTCGTCGTTGGCGCGGGCCAGCGGCGAGATTTCGGTGGGGTGCTCCATGATGAAGGTGGGGTTCCACAGCTTTTCTTCCACCACTTCTTCGAAATACAGCACCTGCAGGCTGGCCAGGGTGCGGGTGGACAGCTTGTCCTTGTCTTCCTTCATGCCCAGCTTCTTCAGGGCATTGATGAGCCAGTCGCGGTTGTTCACGTTGTCGCCAGCTTCGGTGTACTTGACGATGGCTTCCACGATGGTCAGGCGCTCGAAGGGCTTGGTCAGATCCACTGGCTTGCCGCCGTAGCTCAGCTCCAGCGTGCCTACGGCCTTCATGGCGGCGTCGCGGATCAGCGCTTCGGTGTAGTTCATCAGGTCCTGGTAGTTCCAGTACGTGGCGTAGAACTCCATCATGGTGAACTCGGGGTTGTGGCGAACCGATACACCCTCGTTGCGGAAGTTGCGGTTGATTTCGAACACGCGCTCGAAACCGCCGACGATCAGGCGCTTCAGATACAGCTCAGGCGCGATGCGCAGGTACATGTCCTGGTCCAGCGCATTGTGGTGCGTGATGAAAGGCTTGGCGTTCGCACCGCCGGGGATGGGGTGCAGCATGGGGGTTTCGACTTCCAGGAAGCCGTGCTCGACCATGAAGTCGCGAATACCGGCCACGGCCTTGCTGCGGGCGACGAAACGGGCACGCGTTTCCTCGTTCATCATCAGGTCCACATAGCGCTGGCGCACCTTTTGCTCCAGGTCGGCCATGCCGTGGAACTTGTCGGGCATGGGGCGCAGGCTCTTGGTCAGCATGCGGATCTTGGAAGCCTTGATCGACAGCTCGCCCGTCTTGGTCTTCATCAGCTGGCCTTCGACGGCGATGATGTCGCCCAGGTCCCACTTCTTGAAGTCGGCATAGACCTCTTCGCCCACGGCGTCGCGGGTCACATAGGCTTGAATGCGGCCCGTGGCGTCCTGCACGGTGGCAAAGCTGGCCTTGCCCATCACGCGCTTGAGCATCATGCGACCTGCCACGCTGACTTGCTCGGCAGCGGCGTCCAGGGCGTCGGCTTCCTGATCGCCATGTGCGTCGATCAGGTGTGCGGCGCGGTCGGCGGGCTTGAAGTCATTGGGGAAAACGGCAGTACCAGCAGCCTTGGCTTGCTCGCGCAAGGCTTTGAGTTTTTCGCGGCGCTCAGCGATGAGTTTGTTTTCGTCCTGAGGGGCGGTGTTTTCTGCCGCAGAAGAAGTATTTTGTTCAGTCATGAAAATGAGAGCGCCGGCGCCGTGCGCCGCTTGAAGACCACTAAGGATGGGAGTGCGGCCTGAGCCAGACCCCGAAACGAATGATTTTAAGTTTTTTGCCAAACCAGGGGGCATATGGCGGGCAAAGCGCCAGTGGCTGCTGCGGATTGCGTGGCTTACAAGCCAATAAAGAGCGAGGCTAAGCGCGGCGGTGAATCTGCTTGAACTACTAAAAAAGGAGCTTCTAGCGCTTTATGGGTAAGCGTTTCAGCCTATTCTTACGGACTTATTTTGGGCCGCCAGCAGACTCTGCCCCGCCTATGCCCATTTGCTCCAGCACATCGGCCACCAGCTCTAGGCGCAGCAGCGGGCTGTCCAGCGTCATTAGCTGCTGCTTGATGCTGACCGTCAGCGGCAGCATCTCGGCCCAGCGATTGGCCACCCAGCCGCAATCGTTTATTTGCGAAGGCGTGGGCAGAACCTGGTGATCGGCATCCTGGCCCTGCATATTCATCAATGCCTGAAACAGCGCGTGGGCCATGCCCAGCAAATGAGGCGGGATGGGGACGGTTGAATCGGCAGCCAGCATTTGCACATCGGCCACCCACAGACCATGGGGAAGCTGCCAGCTGTTCTGTATCTGAAAGCGTTGCAGGCCCTGGCATTGCAGATGCAGCAAGCCTGTTTGCAAAGGCTCAAGCGACTTTATGCGGGCCAGAACGCCTTCGGCAAACAACTGCTCGGGCTGGGCGCCAGCCTTGCGCACTTCATGGCCGCTTTGCAGCGCAACCACGCCAAAGGGGGCGCCTGTGCTCTGGCATTTGCGCACCATATCGAGGTAGCGCACCTCGAACACGCGCAGGCTCAGGTGCCCACCGGGGAAGAGAACCGTACCCAGCGGGAACAGCGGCAGTGAATGAAGACTTGAGGTGTCAGCCATGGTGCCCGGCTATCATCCCATGAATAGGCGATTCGCCTGCCATCTTCTGGACTGAACCCATGCTGTTTGAGATTGTTGTGTTTTTGCTCGACGTTGTTGTCGGCCTGATTAGCGGAGCCTGCCTGCTGCGCATGTATATGCAGGCTCAGCGCGTGCCGTTTGGCAATCCCGTGGGGCAACTGGTTTTTGCGCTCAGTGATTGGATTGTCATGCCGCTGCGTAAATTCATGCCGGGCAAGGGGCGCTGGGACATGAGTTGCCTGCTGGCCGCATTTGTGCTGCAACTGGTGGAGATGCTGCTGCTGTGGCTGCTGCAGGGGGCTGGCAGCACTGCGCTGGCGCTGCCCTGGCTGGCGGTGTGCGGGCTGATCAAGGTCGCCCTGTCAGGGCTGATGGGGATTTTGCTGGTCTATGCCATCCTGTCCTGGGTGCAGCCTTATTCGCCTATCTACGGCGTGCTGCAGCGTCTGGCAGAGCCTGTGGTGGCGCCGATTCGCAAAGTGGTGCCCCTGATTGGCAATGTGGATTTTTCGGCGCTGATTGCCCTCATCGTGCTGCAGGTGCTGCTGATGGTGCTGAACTATGTGCAAGCTGCCGGGTTGGTCACATTGGCACGACTGACGATGTTCTAAAGCGCACTTCAGATATTCAGGTATAAAAAAGCGGCTAGCCTAGATCTGATCTAGGCTAGCCGCTTTGCTTTTAATAGCGCGCTGGCTTATTCCACAGCGTCAGCAGGCAGGCGTTGCAGCATGGCCAGAGAGCTGGAGACGCGGTCGCGCAGTTCGCGGCGGTCCACGATCATGTCCACGGCGCCCTTTTCCTGCAGGAATTCGGCGCGCTGGAAGCCTTCTGGCAGCTTCACACGCACGGTGGTTTCGATCACGCGGGGGCCGGCAAAGCCGATCAGGGCCTTGGGCTCGGCAATCACGATGTCGCCCACAAAGGCAAAACCGGCAGACACACCACCCATGGTGGGGTCGGTCAGCACGGAGATATAGGGCAGGCCCTTCTTGGCCAGACGGGTCAACGCCGCATTGGTCTTGGCCATCTGCATCAGGCTCAGCAGGCCTTCTTGCATGCGCGCACCACCGGTGGCGGTAAAGCAGATGAAAGGCACTTTTTGTTCGATGGCGGTTTCCACGCCACGCACAAAACGCTCGCCCACCACGGAGCCCATGGAGCCGCCCATGAAGTCGAATTCAAAGCAGGCCACAACCACATTGATGCTCTTGACGGCACCGCCCATGACGATCAGGGCATCGGTCTCGCCAGTGTTCTCCAGCGCCTCGGCCAGACGCTCGGGGTACTTGCGGCTGTCCTTGAACTTGAGCGGATCGACAGGCACGACTTCCTGGCCGATCTCATAACGGCCCTCGGCGTCGAGGAAGTGGTTCAGACGTGCGCGCGCGCCAATGCGGTGATGGTGCCCGCAGGTGGGGCAGACGTTCTGGTTCTTTTCCAGATCGGTCTTGTAGAGCACGGTTTCGCAACTTGGGCACTTGATCCACAGACCTTCGGGAATCTGCTGGTGGCGTTCCGTCGGGTTGGTCTGCTGGATTTTTGCAGGCAGAAGTTTTTCAAGCCAGGACATTGGTTGTTTCCTTTTCAGTTTCCGTTGCTCTGCATTCCACCCAACACATCTAAAGGCTGGGGTAAGGGGCAGCGAGCAAGGGCCGCCCCGCAGCGAGGCTGCTGTCCCCCTTCAGGGGGAAGCGGCACAGCCGCTCAGGGGGTGTCAATTATGCGTCGAGAGCCTTACGCACGCCGCGCAGAAAGTCAATTGCCAGAGGCACGATTTTCTCATGCGGCTGGTTGTCGAGCAGATCAATGATGCGGCTGCCGATGATGACAGCGTCTGCCACGTGGCCTACGGCCTGGGCAGTTTGCGCATCGCGAATGCCAAAGCCCACGCCCACAGGCACGCTGACATGCTGGCGAATACGAGGCAGCATGGCTTCCACGGCAGAGGTGTCAACAGCAGCAGTTCCCGTCACGCCCTTGAGCGAGACGTAGTACACATAGCCGCTGGCAACGCGCGCGACTTGCTGCATGCGCTCGTCCGTGCTGGTGGGGGCCAGCAGGAAGATCAGGTCCATATTGCGCTCGCGCAGCTTGGCGGCGAACTCTTCGCACTCTTCGGGCGGGTAGTCCACGATCAGCACGCCATCCACGCCAGATTCGGCCGCCTGGTTGACGAAAGCGTCTTCACCGTGAATCTGGTCGTAGCGCTCTACAGGATTGGCGTAGCCCATGAGTACTACGGGGGTGGTGCTATCTTTTTTGCGGAACTCAGCCACATAGGCCAGCACCTGCTTGAGGCCCACGCCGTTGGCAATGGCCTTGTCGCCCGCACGCTGAATGGTGGGGCCGTCGGCCATGGGGTCAGAGAAGGGCACGCCCAGTTCGATCACGTCGGCACCGGCTTCCACCATGCCGTGCATCAGCGACGGTGTGATGGCTGCAAACGGAAAACCGGCGGTGATGTAGGGAATCAAAGCCTTGCGGCCTTCTTCCTTGAGCTTGCTGAAGGTGTCGGAGATTCGGCTCATTGCTTGTTGCCTCCTGCAGCAGCGGCATGGGCTGCGGCTTTGGCGGTTTCATGGCCCGCAGCGCCCTTGACCGTCAGGCCGCGCATGGAGGGGCGGTCAAAATATTCGGCACCCGACAGATCGGCCACGGTGCCAATGTCCTTGTCGCCACGGCCAGACAGGCTGACCAGAATCGATTGATCCGGGCGCATGGTCTTGGCCAGCTTCATGGCGTAGGCCACGGCGTGGCTGGATTCCAGCGCGGGGATGATGCCCTCGGCGCGGCACAGGTAGTGGAAGGCGTCCAGTGCTTCGGTATCGGTGATGCCCACGTACTCGGCACGCTTGATTTCCTGCAACCAGGCGTGTTCAGGGCCCACGCCGGGGTAGTCAAGACCGGCACTGACAGAATGGGTCTCGGTGATCTGGCCGTTTTCGTCCTGCAGGATGAAAGTGCGGTTGCCGTGCAGCACGCCAGAGCTGCCTTTTTGCAGCGAAGCCGAGTGCTTGCCGGTTTCCAGGCCTTCACCCGCTGCTTCCACGCCGATGAGCTTGGTGTTCTCAAAGGGGATGTAGGGGTAGAAGATGCCCATGGCATTGCTGCCGCCGCCCACGCAGGCAACCACGGCGTCGGGCTGCTTGTCGGTGCCCAGAAATTCGGGCATCTGCTTCAGGCATTCGTCGCCAATGACCTTCTGGAAGTCGCGCACCATCATGGGGTAGGGGTGGGGGCCCGCCACGGTGCCGATGATGTAGAAGGTGTTGTCCACATTGGCCACCCAGTCGCGCATGGCTTCGTTGAGCGCATCCTTGAGGGTTTTGGAGCCGGACTCCACGGGCACCACGGTGGCGCCCAGCAGCTTCATGCGATAGACATTGGGGCTTTGGCGCTTCACGTCCTCGGCGCCCATGTAGACGATGCATTCCAGGCCGTAGCGTGCGCAAATGGTGGCGGTGGCCACGCCGTGCTGGCCGGCGCCAGTTTCGGCAATGATGCGCGGCTTGCCCATGCGCTTGGCGAGCATGGCCTGGCCGATCACGTTGTTGATCTTGTGAGCGCCGGTGTGGTTGAGGTCTTCGCGCTTGAGATAAATCTGTGCGCCGCCCATCTCACGCGACATGCGGTCAGCGTGATAAACGGGCGAGGGACGGCCTACATAGTGGGCCAGCTCGGACTGAAATTCTTTGATGAATTCAGGGTCGTTCTGGTACTTGGCGTAGGCCTCGCGCAGCTCGGCCAGGGCGTGGGTCAGGGTTTCGCTGGCGAAGCTGCCACCGAAGCGACCGAAGTGGCCGAGGGCGTCAGGGTATTGGTATTCAAACATGTGCTTGTCTGCAAAATTTGGGCATCAGCTGCACGCACGGCAGCAATGAAGCGATGAATCTTGTGGGCATCCTTGATGCCTTTGAGGGGCTTGCCATCGGGGCCATCGGCCTCGACACCAGAGCTCACATCAACGGCCAGTGACAGCCCGCGTGGGCGCACTTGCAAGATGCCATCGGTCACGTTTGCAGGAGTGAGTCCACCAGACAAAACGAGATGAGAGGCGACGCTTGTTGGCAGAAGTGACCAATTGAATGCTTTCCCGCCACCGCCATAGCCGTCGACATGGGCGTCGAGCAATATGGCCTGGGCTGTTGAATAACGTTGCGCATATTCTACGAGGTCGAATCGGGCTGCATCGTCCCCTAGGGGTATGCGGGCAGCGCGCATCCACGGCTGCACACCTCGGGTGGACGCATCGCAGTCCTCGGGCGACTCATCACCATGAAACTGCACGCAAGCGTTTGGTATGCGTGCGCAGGCAGCTATGACATTGCTAGCGGTTTCGTTCACAAACAGCAAAACTGGCGTGATAAACGGCGGCAGACGGCGAGCCAACTGGGCAGCTCGCTCCAGAGTGACGGCGCGTGGGCTTGGGGCGTACAGCACAAAGCCTATGGCGTCGGCACCGGCCTCAACGGCGGCATCCACGTCCTGCTCGCGCGTCAGGCCACAGATTTTGATGCGGGTGCGGGGGGCAATCAAAGACATGGCGGGGTGGCGTGTAACAGTGGTCTGGCTGCGGCAAGGCGCTTCAGGGTAGCCAGGCAAAGAGGGGCGTATCGCCGGGCAGACCCCAGCGTGCATCGTAGATGGGGCCGAGGAAGTACAGCCCATCAGGCGAGAAAGTGGGCGCAGCCACCTCGCGCGAGCGCGCATCCAGCACCTGCTGCATCCACTCCACGGGCTTGGAGCCCTGGCCCACGTAAATCAGGCAACCCATGATGTTGCGAATCATGTGGTGCAGAAAGGCGCTGCCCTCGAACTCGAAGCGCCAGTAGCCGCATTCCATCTGCTCATCGCGCATGGGTGCTTGCCCGGCTGGGCTGTAGTGGATGTCAATGCGGTTGAGGGTCTTGACCGGGCTCTTGGCCTGGCAGCCAGCTGCGCGAAAGGATGAGAAATCATGCTCGCCCAGCAGCAGGTTGGCGGCGTCGCGCATGCGCTGGCCATCCAGTGCCTGAAACACCCAGCCAACCCGGCCATGGTCCACGCTGGGCCGCACGGGCGACTGCAGCAGCACGTAGGAGTAGCGGCGAGCAGTGGCGCAGGCGCGGGAATGAAAGCCTTCCACGCCATCGGGCACTTCTACCGCCCATTGCACGGCAATGTCCTTGGGCAAAAAGGTATTGGTGCCGCGCACCCAGGAGTTGGGCGCACGCTGCAAATCGGTGTCGAAGTGCACCACCTGCATCAGCCCGTGCACACCAGAGTCGGTGCGGCCAGCGCAGATTGTGGACACCTCTTGAGCAGCAAAGCGGCCCAGGGCCGCTTCGAGTTTGTCTTGTACGGTGTTGCCACCAGGCTGGCTTTGCCAGCCGTGATAGGCCTGACCGTTGTAGCTGACGCCCAGAGCTATGCGCATGGCACAGCTCCTGGCGCGGATTTTTCACACATCAAATTCAACCAATCTGAGAGAGCAGGGCTTGCGCCTTGGCCTTGAGATCGCCGTGGGCTTCGGCAATCACTTCTTCGATCAGTGTACGCGCTCCGTCGCTGTCGCCAATGGCGTTGAACTCTTCAGCCAGTGCCAGCTTGGTGGCCATGGGGTCCTCGGGCATGGAGGGCGTAGCCGCTGCGGGCTGAAGTTGCGCCTCGCTGGGGGTTCCCAGATCCAGCGACAGACCGCTGAGGTCAAACGTGGGTTCAGGCTTTGCGGGCGCTGGCGTGGGGGCTTCAGCCGGGCTGGTGCGGGCCTCGATGGGCAGTTGCAGCGTCATGGGCTCAGTACCCAGTTCGTCTTCCAGGTTCAGGGCCATGTCATCGTGGGCTTCTGGAACAGCACTGACGATGGGCGCTGGCGTTTCTGGCTGTGTCTGTGTCACAGGCAGGGTGAAGCTGTCCAGATCGAACTCAAGCGCATTTAGGGATGCTTCGGGTTCAGGGCTGATGGCTGGTGCCGCTGCCGCAGGCGCTTGCGCGGAAGGCAGGCTGAAGGACGAGAGGTCGTTCAGGTCCAGGTTCAGGCTGTTGTCATCCGCCTTGGCGGGTTCTGCGGGCGCTGCGGCAGGTGTGTCCCATTGCGCGAGAGAGGCAAAGTCCTGTTCGCTGGGCTGGGGCGCAGCCATGTCGGGCAGCGGAGTTGCCGGTGCTTCTGTTTCTGCCAGGCCCGAGGGCAGGCCCAGGTCCAGATTGAAATCCATGCTGGTGGGTACGGTGGCTGGGCCTTCGTGATCGTTGCTGCGGGCAGGCTCTTGCAGAGTCTGGTGAGCCGAAGCCAGCGCATCGCCAAATGCCATACCGCCAGCAGCTGTGGCAATGCCTGCCGAGGCGGCGGCCAGACCATGAGAGCTTGCGGGGCGGTTCCCAGGCAGGTACAGAGGGTTTTCCGGATCCAGAATCGCGCCTTGATCTGCCACGCGCTGCCACTCGGGGCCCTTGCCCTGAGTCAGGTTGTGCAGGTTGCTGGCGACCGAACCGAATGCAATGCGGTCATGGCGCTTGGCATAGATTTCGGCCAGCTTCTGGTGCAGCACCAGGCGGTTGGGGTCGGTGCGCAGCGCTTCCTTGAGGATTTCCTCTGCCTGCAGGTCGCGTCCGTAGGCCAGGTACACATCTGCCTCGGCCAGTGGATCCACATCACCAGCATCGAGCTGGCTGGGCGAGTACTGCATGGACTGGCCCGACATCTGGCTGCTGCTGGTTGTGGTGTCCACGCGCTGGCCACCGCTGGCGCCAAAGAAGGAGTCCGCAGCCAGCTGGCTGTCGCCCAGCGAGCTGTCGGTATTGGCTGCTGCAGCGGCCTTGCGGCGCTGGGCCACACGGTAGCCGCCATAACCCAGCAACAGAGCCAGGATGGCTGCACCGGCCAGAGGAATGGTGGGGTCTTCCATCAGGCCGTCGATAAAGCTGGGCTCTGCAGGAGGCGTGACAGGCGCTGCAGCAGGCTTGGGAGCGGGTGCAGGTGCGGCAACGGGTGCCGCTGCTTCTGGCGCAGGCTGGCTGGCCTGCGCAGCAGGTGCATCGGCTGCAGGCGTTGCTTCGGCATTCGCTGCTGGGGCCGCTGCAGCATCGGCAGGCTTGGCCACATCTGCGGGGGCTGCACTGGCTGCGGCAGGCGCGGCTGGAGTCTGTGCCGGTGCCGCTGGTGTTGCTGCGGGCGAAGTAACAGGCGCTGCCGCTGGTGCAGCGGCTGGCGTAGCTGCCGGGGCTGGCGCTGCGGTTCCTGTGGCCCCTGCTGCATTGTTGGCGGCAGTGGTTGCGGGAACGTTCACACCCGGTGTTTTGGCGGGTGCAGCACCGCTGGCTGCAGGGGCTGCGGCGGTGCCTGCGGGCTGCGTGGCTGCGGCAATCTGGCTGAGTTCGGCCATATTGCGCTTGAGCTCATCCGTGCGCGTGTTCTGCTCCGCCGACTGTTTTTGCTGTGCCAGTTTTTCATCGGCAGCCACACCCTTGACCGAGCCCTTGGACAGGGTCAGCTTGTCAGGTGCTGCAGTGCTGGGCTTGCTGTCTTCCACATGGGCCTGAACCTGGCCCGATGCCGTGCGGGATGCCGCAGCGACCGGTGCAACAGGTGCAATACCCGCCAGCTGGCGGCGGAATTCGTTGAAGTCGCGCGACTGGGCGGCCATGATCTGGCGCGCTTCCTTGCTGGACGTGGCCTGTGCGGTGGCCGTGTCAGGCATCTGTATTACGGCGCCGCTGCGCATGCGGTTGATATTGCCGTTGACAAAAGCCTGGGGGTTGCTGCGCAGCATGGCGACCAGCATCTGATCCAGCGAGACGCCTGCGGGTTTATGGGCTGCAGCAAGGCGGCCAGCGGTATCGCCGGTCTTGACGCGCACGGCATCGCCCGTATCTTCACGGGCAGCAGAGGCTGCTGCCTGGTTTTTGCGAGTGCTGGCCTTGGCGGTCTTGGGGGCTGCAGTGTCCACATCGCGGTCATTGCGCAGATCGCGGTTGGGTGCGGCCACTGTGGCAGGTACTGCGGCTGGACGCTCTACAACCGCGGGGCGTGTGGTGGCTGGGCGCACGGGCATCTCTGCGGCTGCCTGGGCCGCCGTAACAGGGGCAGGTGCGGGGCGACGCGATGTGGGGGGGTCCAGCAGCAGTGTGTAGTTGCGCTGAATCTTGCCGGACGCCCAGTTGGCATCAATCACAAGATCCACAAACGGGTCGTTGACGGGCTGGAAGCTGCTCAGTTGCAGCACCGCAGAGCCATTGGCGCGCTTTTGAACCTTGACCCGCACGGAGTTGGCTGTGCTGGTGTATTCCATGCCCTGGGCGCGGAAGGTGGCTGCAGGGGCTATGGCCGCCTGCAGGCTTTCCGCTTCCGCGGCGCTGAGCTGAGGCACTTCCACCTCCGCACGCAGCGGTTCTCCAAGTGCCGACTGAACAGTGATGCGGCCCAGCGCCAGAGCCCAAGCATCGGTTGCCGTGAGGCTAGACAGAGCGAGGGAGGCGGCGGCTAGCGCAGAGAGTTTCCAGCGTTGCATAAGGCATCAAACTTGGTTTGTGTATCCAGCCCGCTCTGTAGTTCTTGTTGCGAAAGGGGTGGACGGATACATCAGTCATTGAAATTTCCAACGGTCAGCGAGGTCTCTCATAGCCCGTAGGACGCAGTTGCCATTGTCAACGACGCTATTGCATTGTGAGCAATTGCGTCTTTGTCAAGGTAAAGGAATGTTGTCGTTTGGCAACGAGACACCAATGAATATAGCCCGGTGTGACCGGTTTACTCGTTGAAACAAGGGGGCGATTGTCGCCCAAGCCTGACCTTGGACATGAAAAAAGCGCCATCCACGGCTTGCGTGGTATGGCGCTTTTTGCGCTGGCTCAAGCCAGCGACGCGGGTTTTGCGAACTTATTTAGCCAGCAGAATGCGCAGCATGCGGCGCAGTGGCTCGGCAGCGCCCCACAGCAGCTGGTCGCCGATGACGAAGGCCGACAGGTACTCGGGGCCCATGTTCAGCTTGCGCACGCGGCCCACAGCCACTTCCAGGCCGCCAGTGGTGGCCGCGGGAGTCAGTTCCTTGACGGTCTCGGCGCGGTCGTTGGCCACGAACTTGACCCAGGGGTTGCCGCCCTTAATCAGCGCCTCGATCTCTTCCAGAGGCAGATCCTTCTTGAGCTTCAGCGTCAGCGCCAGGCTGTGGCAGCGCATGGCGCCAATGCGCACGCACAGGCCGTCCACGGGGATGGTGGCTTCGGTACCGAGAATCTTGTTGACTTCAGCCTGGCCCTTCCACTCTTCCTTGGACTGGCCGTTGGGCAGCTGCACATCGATCCAGGGGATCAGGCCGCCAGCCAGAGGCGCACCGAAAAATTCTGTGGGCACATCGGTGCGAATGGTTTCGGCCACCTTGCGGTCGATATCCAGAATGGCAGAGGCAGGCGTGGCCAGTTCATCGGCCACGGCAGCGTGCACCACGCCCATGCCCTTGAGCAGTTCGCGCATGTGGTTGGCGCCGCCACCCGATGCAGCTTGGTAGGTCATGGAAGACACCCACTCCACCAGACCGGCCTTGAACAGGCCGCCCAGGCCCATCAGCAGGATGGAGTTGGTGCAGTTGCCACCAATCCAGTTCTTGCCGCCTGCGGCCAGCTTCTTCTGGATCAGGTCGTCATTGACCGGGTCCAGCACGATGACAGCGTTATCTTCCATGCGCAGCGAGGACGCTGCATCAATCCAGTGGCCGTTCCAGCCAGCAGCGCGGATCTTGGGGAACACTTCCTTGGTGTAGTCGCCACCCTGGCAGGTGATGATGATGTCGCACTTGGACAGCTCGGCGATGTCGTTGGCGTCCTTCAGCTGGGTGTGCACCGTGGCCATCGCGGGGGCTTTGCCGCCAGCGTTGGAGGTGGAGAAGAACACCGGCTCGATCAGGGCGAAGTCGCCCTCAGCCTGCATGCGGTCCATCAACACGGAACCGACCATGCCGCGCCAGCCCACCAAACCAACCAGTTGCTTGCTCATTTGAAATGCCCTTTCAGTTTTGAAAACCGTTGTTTTCGACTGCTTCGTCCGGCTCGTCTGGCCGGAAAGGGCGCACGACGAACCGGGCTGGGTCAGCCGGTAATCGTCTTAATGGTGATTGCGCGCGCTTGCACATCCGCAGGCATTGCGGCGGTGGCGGTTTCGAGGATGAAGGTGCGTGCGACAAACATGACGAGGAAGATTTTAGCCAATGCACCAAAGATCTGTGCATTTAAAACGGCTGTTTAAATAGTCAAAACGTCAAAAAATAAAAGAAATTTTTGACGTTTTGATGTTTTGATTTTTGAAAATTGACGCGATTTGCGTCTGCTCGGCCTGTGTCTCAGGTGCTCAGCTGTTCCCAGGCTTGCATGCTGGCTGCCCGGAAGTGATTGAGCTGCGCAGGAAAGTGCACAAACCGGTGTTGCGCAGTGGCATAAATGGGAGAGGTGCCCAGGCTGATGGCATCAACCACATTCTCTGCATTCAGCAGGCTTGCCTGGATCATCTCTTCGTTGATGATTTGCTGGTCTCCGCCGCCGACGTAAACGCTGGATTTGTCCTCTACAGACTCTATGCGCTGGCACAGTTGCTGTATGAAGGCCTGCATGGGAGCGGTGTTGCGTGCGCCGAAGACACAGGAATTGATGGCCCAGGCCGTGTGATCCATGCCAACGATGAAATCTCGTTTTGCCAGTAAATCTTCCATGCCGGAGGCTTGTGCAATGGCCAGAATGTCGGCATCAATCCACAGCACAAACTGGTGTTGCGCCAGGTGCTGACGAATCAGGTGCGCCTTGGCCCAGTTGGCGGTAACCGAGTCCGGAAGAAACGAGGGTGCTTCGCGGTAGAGGTGATAGCCATAGCCATGGCGCTCGCAATATCGAAGCATGCTGCGCTCATGCAGCAAGCCGTAGCCGGTGATATTGCGGGTGTAGAGCGAGACAAAGGCAATCTCCGCATCGGGATTGATGTGCAGCTCTGGCTCTAGCGGTAACTCGGTTTGCTGCACAAAGCTTTGCAGCAGACTCTGTTTCTGGGCAGCTGAGTTCTGTGCGTCCTGCAACAATGCCTGCACATAGCGAAAGTCATAGTCGGGATTCGGAGCCCAGATTCCATTGAGCTGACGCCACTCTGGCGCATTGCTGACTACAAGAGGCTGAGCCTGCGCAAAAAAGTCTATGACGTAGGACAGTCCTGTTGCTGTATCACCTGAGTGCCAAAAAGATTGCAGGCAGGGGAAGTAGCCGCTTGTCAGGTGACGCATAAAGCTGATAGGTGGGAAGAACTCTCCCAATATCTGAGCCTCGATCTTGGGGGCATGCTCTGGCAGATACATGGCCCATCTGCCCAAGTCATGAAGCAGAGCATAAAAACGCTCTCGAATCTCTGCGGTGCTGCGGAAGATCATGCCGCAGCTGTTGGCCAGTTGCGAATCCGGGCTGGGGTTGGTCAGCGAAACAATGCTGTCGTAACCAGTGGCCACCGCATCCAGGGCATGCGGGGTATAGATCAGCGAAAACACGTCAAGAACCAGCAGCAAGTCACCCTCTGCCAGATTCAGCAGTTGCTGGTACATGCAGTGATAGTGGTGCAGTACCTGCTGGCGCTCGCCGTAGATATGGGTGCCGTCAACCACCACGTGCTGATAGCCATGCTGCTGCGCGTAGCTGGCATGGTTTTCGACAAGACCCGGCACGGGCTTGGTAGGAAGCAGGCTCAGAACAATCGGCATGGTGGTGAGGCACTCAGAATAAAAAAGCCGGGTCGATATGCATCGATCCGGCTTGTGTCGTTATTGGTATTCCCGGAGGGCTAGATCAGCTACATGGTAGCAGCACCCTCTCGCCATACCAGGCCTCAGGCCAGCAGAGCCTTGACCACAGCGTCGCCCATCTGGGATGTGGAGACCTTGGTCGTGCCTT
Organism: Comamonas fluminis; assembly: GCF_019186805.1. Classification (NCBI taxonomy): domain Bacteria; kingdom Pseudomonadati; phylum Pseudomonadota; class Betaproteobacteria; order Burkholderiales; family Comamonadaceae; genus Comamonas; species Comamonas fluminis. Next base: position 1,160,804 of record NZ_CP066783.1, read on the forward strand.
CGCTGTAGATGTCGGCGGTACGCAGGCCATCGGCCAGCACCTTTTGCACGGCGGCTTCGATCTTCTGGGCGGCAGCCTCCTGGCCCAGGCTGAAGCGCAGCATCATGGCGGCAGAGAGAATGGTGGCCAGTGGGTTGGCAATGCCCTTGCCAGCGATGTCAGGGGCAGAGCCGTGGCTGGGTTCGTACAGGCCTTGCTTCTTGTCGTTCAGGCTGGCGCTGGGCAGCATACCGATGGAGCCGGTCAGCATCGAGGCTTCGTCGCTCAGGATGTCGCCAAACATATTGCCGGTCACCACCACGTCAAAGCGCTTGGGTTCCTTGACCAGTTGCATGGCAGCGTTGTCCACGTACATATGGTCCAGCGCCACGTCGGGGTACTGCTTGGCCACTTCGGTGACTACGTCCTTCCACAGCTGGAAGGTTTCCAGCACATTGGACTTGTCCACGCTGGTCACGCGCTTGTCGCGCTTCTGGGCGGCCTGGAAAGCAACGTGGGCAATGCGCTCGATCTCGGGGCGCGAGTAGCGCATGGTGTCGAAAGCTTCTTCGGCGCCGGGGAAATGACCGTCTGGAGCCGTGCGGCGGCCGCGAGGTGCGCCAAAGTAAATGTCGCCTGTCAGTTCGCGGATGATGAGGATATCGAGGCCCGCAACCAGCTCAGGCTTGAGGCTGGAGGCGTGGGTCAGTTCCTTGTAGCAGATGGCGGGGCGGAAGTTGGCGAACAGGCCCAGTGCCTTGCGCAGGCCCAGAATGGCTTGCTCGGGGCGCAGAGGGCGGTCCAGCGTGTCGTACTTCCAGTCGCCCACGGCGCCGAACAAAATGGCGTCAGCTTCCTGAGCCAGCTTCAGCGTAGCAGGAGGCAGAGGGTGACCAGCAGCTTCGTAGCCTGCGCCGCCCACGGGAGCGGTTTCCATCTCCAGACCCAGATTCAGGGCTTCCAGCACCTTGACGGCTTCTGCAATGATTTCGGGGCCAATGCCATCACCGGGCAAAACTGCAATCTTCATGATGTTCCTTTGATTAATTTGATAGCTGCTAGCGCATGTTATTCATAGATTTCAGATTAAATTGATGCTCAAATCTATGAATGAATAGCGCGAACAGCTCATTTATTGGTAGCTAATCTTAAATAAGGCATATCCAAGCGAGGGGCATCAAGCAAGAGCCGCCTCGCAGCGAAGATGCCGTCCCCCTTCCGATGCAACGCATCGAGAAAGGGGGAAGCCGCGGGGCCGCCTAGGCGTAGCGGCTCAGGGGGTTACTTCTGAATGAGGCTATGCGCCAGCCAGGGCTTCTGCGCCAGTCGCTCAGCCTCAAACGCCTTGATCTTGTCAGAGTGGCGCATGGTCAGGCCGATGTCGTCAAAGCCGTTGAGCAAGCAGTACTTGCGAAAGGCGATGACGTCGAAAGGAATTTCCTCGCCTTGCGGGCGCACGATGACCTGGCGCTCCAGATCAATCGTCAGCTCGTAGCCGGGGAAAGCGGCGACTTCGTTGAACAGCTGGTCGATCACGGCTTCGGGCAGCACGATGGGCAGCAGGCCGTTCTTGAAGCTGTTGTTGAAGAAGATGTCGGCAAAGCTGGGGGCCAGAATGGCACGGAAGCCGTACTGGTCCAGCGCCCAGGGCGCGTGCTCGCGGCTGGAGCCGCAGCCGAAGTTCTGGCGCGCGATCAGGATGCTGGCACCCTTGTAGCGGGGCTGGTTCAGCACAAAGTCGGGGTTGGGTTTGCGGTCTGCTTCAGGCACGCCGGGCTGGCCGGGCTGGTCCAGATAGCGCCATTCGTCAAACAGGTTGGGGCCAAAGCCAGTCTTTTTGATGGATTTGAGGAACTGCTTGGGAATGATGGCGTCGGTATCGACGTTTTCGCGGTCCATGGGGGCCACGAGGCCCTTGTGCACGGTGAATTTCTGCATGGTGTGATTCCAGAATCTGTGTCTTTATGGCTTACGCAAATTTACGGATATCCACGAAATGGCCGTGGATCGCTGCGGCAGCCGCCATCGCGGGGCTGACGAGGTGGGTGCGGCCACCGGCGCCCTGACGGCCTTCAAAGTTGCGGTTGCTGGTCGATGCGCAGCGCTCGCCGGGCTCCAGGCGGTCGGCGTTCATGGCCAGACACATGGAGCAGCCGGGCTCGCGCCACTCAAAGCCTGCGGCCACAAAAATTTTGTCCAGACCTTCGGCTTCAGCCTGCGCCTTCACCAGACCGGAGCCTGGCACGACCATGGCCAGCTTGATGTTCTTGGCAACCTTCTGGCCCAGGTTCTTCACCACGGCAGCGGCTTCGCGCATGTCTTCGATGCGGCTGTTGGTGCACGAACCAATGAACACCTTGTCCACGAAGATGTCGTTCAGGGGCTTGCCGGGCTCCAGTGCCATATAGGTCAGCGCACGTTCGATGGCGCCGCGCTTATTGCTGTCCTTTTCCTTGTCAGGATCGGGCACGGAGGCATCAATGCCCAGCACCATTTCGGGTGAGGTGCCCCAGGTCACTTGCGGCACGATGTCGGGGCCGTTCAGCTCGACCACGCGGTCAAATTTGGCATCGGCGTCGGAGTGCAGCGTCTTCCAGTAGCTGACAGCGGCATCCCACTCGGCGCCGGTGGGGGCAAGGGGGCGGCCCTTCACATAGGCAATGGTCTTGTCATCCACGGCCACCAGACCGGCGCGTGCGCCGCCTTCGATGGCCATGTTGCAGACGGTCATGCGGCCTTCAATGCTCAGGTCGCGGATGGCTTCGCCAGCGAATTCGATGGTGTAGCCCGTGCCGCCGGCGGTGCCGATCTTACCGATGATGGCCAGCACGATGTCTTTGGCGGTGATGCCGGGAGCTACCTTGCCGTTGACCTGCACCAGCATGTTCTTGGCCTTCTTGGCCAGCAGGGTCTGCGTGGCCATCACGTGCTCGACCTCAGAGGTGCCAATGCCGTGGGCCAGCGCGCCGAAAGCGCCGTGGGTGGAGGTGTGGCTGTCACCGCAGACCACGGTCATGCCGGGCAGGGTGGCGCCTTGCTCGGGGCCCATCACGTGGACGATGCCCTGGCCCTTGTCCATGAAGGGGAAGAAGGCGGCCGAGCCAAATTCAGCGATGTTGCTGTTGAGCGTGACGATCTGCTCTTTGCTGATGGGGTCGGCAATGCCTTCGTAGCCGCGTTCCCAGCCGTCGGTGGGGGTGTTGTGGTCGGCCGTGGCCACCACGGAGCTGACACGCCACAGCTTGCGACCGGCTTCGCGCAGGCCTTCAAAGGCCTGGGGGCTGGTCACTTCGTGCACCAGATGGCGGTCGATATAGAGGATGGAGGTGCCGTCTTCTTCGGTATGAACGACGTGCTCGTCAAAAATCTTGTCGTAGAGGGTGCGTCCCATGGTGGTCTCGTGAGGTTGGTTTGTTGGGTAATGAATTCTGTGTGACGGATCGCTGAGGCGTTGACCTATGCGCTGGCTTTAGCGCTGGCGCTGGCAGGGCATAGGTGATCGACCAGCAGCCGTGTGGTGACGGGCAGGGCGTCGAAATCTCGGGCCACTACGCAGAGCTCGCGCTTGGCCCAGTCATCAGTCAGTTGCACGGCACGCAGATGGCCCACGCCATGCATCAGCTCAAATGCGCGGTCAGGAATCAGGCCAACGCCCAGACCGTTGTCGATCATGCGGCATACGGCGTCCAGGCTGGTGACCTGAATGCGCTGGTGCAGCGCATGCCCGGCCTGTGCCGCCGCAGCGCGCATGGCCAGGCTGATGGACGAGCCTGCGTGCAGGCTGACGATGTCCCACTCCAGCACTTCGGCAAAAGCCACGCTTTCATGCGCGGCCAGAGCATGGCGCTCTGGCACTACAGCCACCAGACGGTCTTCGCGGTACTTGCGGTATTGCAGCGGCACATTGCCCTGGGTCAGTTGCACGGTGGCCTGGTTGCTTTCGCTGCTTCTGATATTGCCCAGCGTGCAGATGCCGATATCGGCGGTGCCCTCGGCCACGGCGCTCAGCACATCGGGGCTCAGGTGCTCCTGCAGGTCAATCTTGATCTGGCTGTGCTCGCGGGCAAAGGCGCCCAGGTCTTCGGGCAGAAACTGCACGATGGCCGACATATTGGCGTGCATGCGCACATGGCCGCGCACGCCATCGGCGTATTCGCTCAGCTCGCCCTGCATGCGCTCCAGCCCATACAGCACATTGCGGGCGTGGTGCAGCAGGCTCTCGCCAGCGGGCGTCAGCGTGACGCCACGGCTGTGGCGGTAGAGCAAAGCGGTGTCCACCGTGGCTTCCAGATCGGACAAGCGCTTGCTGACGGCCGAGGCTGCAATGAACTCGCGCTCTGCGGCGCGGCCAATGCTGCCCAGTTCGCACACGGCGACAAACAGCTGGAGAGAGGTAAGGTCGATGCGGCGCGCAAAACTGCGCTCTGAATTCTTCATGGGGGCCTGCTCTAGTCTTCTCGTTTCGAGAAGTTTTGACTATTTTTACCGATTAATAAGCGTTTATCCATCTTTGCTGGAGATGTCTCGTTTTGCGATGGTTAATGATTGGAGATGTCTCAATTCTTGGATTCAGATGGCTGGATTGCCAGGCCCTTGATGTCTGTGGAATAGGCCCAATGTTCTGCAAAATTGATAGCTGACAGCGCTTGATAGCAAAGGGCAGCTGGTCACTTTTATGAATAATCACCGCTCCAGGCCCGTTGAGGCAGTGCTTACAAGTGTCAACTGACAGTAAAGCGTTGCTTTCGCTGGGGCATTTGCTGCAAAAATGTGAGTTATGAAAGCCACCAACACCGAAACATCCGATAGTGAATGCGCGGCTTCACAAGATCGCCCCCTGCTAAGTGCCGGCTGGCGCTGGGGGCAGCTCTGTGTGCTGGCCGCTGCGCTAAGCCTTGGGGCTGGCGTCAGCCCATCCGTCGCAGCGAAGGGAAAGACCAGTGCGGCAGCCAAGTCCGGCAGCAAATCTGCTGGCGGCAAAAGCGCAGCGGCGGCGGGGAAATCTGGCAAGACAGCCAAATCCAGCGAAAAAGCCAGCGGCAAGGCCAGTGGCCACGCTGCCGGCAAAGCCGGTCATAAGGGCGGAGGCAGAAAGTCCTCGCATGGCGGCCGGGCTGCTGCGGCAGCCGCAGCGGGTGCTGCTGTGGCCGCGCCAATGGGTCTGGAGCATTGGTCGCCCAGCAGCGTCAAGGCCGATCATGCCGAGGACGCCAAGGAGCTGGAAGCCATTCGCGCAGCCGCGCAGACTGGCGATGCCAAGGCGCAGTATCTGCTGGGCTCCCGCTACCGCTTTGGTAAAGGCGTGAATCAGGACCTGAGCCTGGCTGTGCAGTGGTATCGCAAATCTGCAGACCAGGGCTATGCGCCAGCGCAGTCCGATCTGGGCGTGCTCTATGCAAATGGCCGGGGCGTGGGGCAGGACGAATTGCAGGCCATTCGCTGGTATCGCAAGGCTGCAGAGCAAGGCGATGGCATTGCCCAGAACAATCTGGGCCTGATGTATGCCGAAGGGCGCGGCGTCGCGAAAGATGAAGCGCAGGCCATGAAATGGTTTGAGCAATCCGCCCAGAACGGTGACGCTGCGGGCCAGTACAGCCTGGGTGTGATGCTGAGCACCGGCCGTGGCGCCAAGGAAGATGGCCGCGCTGCGCTCCACTGGTTTGAGCAGGCCGCTGAAAAAGGCCATGCCGATGCGCAGTACAACACCGGCATGATTTACGCGGTGGGCGCTCTGGTGCCGCAGGATTTGCCGCGTGCCGCGCAATGGCTGGATAAATCGGCAAACCAGGGTAATGCGGCAGCGCAGTCTTCGCTGGGTTTTCTGTATGCCAATGGCCAGGGCGTGAATCAGGATGCAAAGACAGCGGCGCACTGGTTTGAGAGAGCCTCGCGTCAGGGCTACACCCTAGCTCAGTCCAATCTGGCCGCCATGTATGCCGGTGGCCAGGGCGTTGAAAAAGACATGAGCAAGGCCTACTACTGGCTGCTGATTGCCCAGCAGCAAGACCCATCGCTGCAAGGCCGTGTGCAAACGGCAGAGCAGGAAGTCAGTGCGGCAGACCGTGTGCGCGTTCAGCGTGAGGTGCAGCGCTGGAAAGCGGTCAAGGAATAATCCGGGGCTGCGTTATTGGCAGATATATCGAAAGGCTTGCAAATATTGCAAGCCTTTTTTCATGGTGAATGCGGAATATCTCTCCTGCGCTGATGCGTGCGTCGTTCTTGCAGGAAACAGAATCAATGCTGGTTATGCTGTGAAGCGGGACAGCATGGCTGGGGGCATATTCCCGGCGCTGAAAAGTGAAAACACATAAAGGAGATGTCATGCAATATTCACGCAGAAAATACCTGCAATGGGCTTTGGCTTCCGGCGCGGCATTGAGTCTGGCCGCTTGCTCGGGCGGTAATCCGGAGAGCGTTGTGAAGAAGTTCTACGACGCGGTGGCGGATGGCAATGTTGATAAAGCCGTGGACTGCATGGCTCTGGAATCGGTTGCTGCCAATGAAATGATGATGGCAAAGGCCAAGATTCAGATGGTCGTGGCAACCGGGCAGGCGAAGATCAACGCGAATGGTGGTTTATCCAAGGTGGAAGTGCTCAAGCAGGATCTCAGCGAGGATGGAAATTCCGTGAGCATGCAGGTGAAGGTGACTTTCAAGAACGATAAAAGCGATGTTTCCCGCGTCAGGGCCATCAAGGAAAAGGGCGGCTGGAAAATCAAACTCTGACCTGGGCGTGAAATGGCGTATTCGCAGGCCAGATAGCCGCTTCACCGGTGTTCTTTGCCTGCTGACTGTTTCCGGGGTACTGGCTCAGCCGGTTTTGCCGCTTTCAGCGCAGGCAGGTGATCTGATATTTCGCCGGGGCACCGAAACTGTCAGCCATATGGTGTTGGGAATGGATGGCGGGCTCTACAGCCATGTTGGCATGCTGGTGGGGCAAAGCGGCAACTGGCAGGTGGTGCACGCCACGCCTTCTGAGAAAGCGGGTCAGGCCGATGGTGTGGTGCTGGATTCGCTGGAGTTCTTCCTGGCGCCCCGGCGCTCGCAGGCATTTGCGGTCTACAGCCCTAAAAATGTGAGCAGTAATCAGCGGCGCAGTGCGGTGCAGTGGGCGCTGGCGCAGCAAGGGCGAGGGTTTGAAATCGTCGCGGCAGGCAAAGGCATTTACTGCACGACCTTGGTCTGGCAAGCTTGGAAGCAGGCCGGTCTGGACTGGCCGGTGAACACGACGGAAGTTACGCTGCCGGTGCTCAAGGGGCACTATCTTTTGCCCAGTGCCCTGCAGACTTCCGCGCAAATGCAGCGCCTGAACTGATGGTGCTTTCAGAAAGAAGAAACGCAGCCGAGGCTGCGTTTCTTTTTGAGTATTTAGCTGAAGAAGCTCTTTAGGCGATCCGTCCAGCTTTCGCCGCTGGGGGAGTGCTTGGAGCCACCCTTTTTGAGGGATTCATCCAGGTCTTTGAGCAGCTTGCGTTGGTACTCAGTCAGCTTCACAGGCGTTTCCACCACGATGTGGCAATACAGGTCGCCGGGGTAGCTGGAGCGCACGCCCTTGATGCCCTTGCCGCGCAGGCGGAACTGCTTGCCAGCCTGGGTGCCTTCGGGAATGTCGATCGCAGCCTTGCCAGCCAGTGTGGGCACTTCAATTTCGCCGCCCAGAGCCGCGGTGATGAAGCTCACGGGCACGTTGCAGTGCAGGTCGTCACCGTCGCGCTCGAAGATGTCGTGGTCTTTGACGCGAATCTCGATATAGAGATCACCTGCCGGGCCGCCGTTGGTGCCGGGCTCGCCGTTGCCGGCCGAGCGAATGCGCATGCCGTCGTCGATACCTGCGGGAATCTTGACTTCCAGCGTCTTCTGGCGCTTGACCTTGCCCTGGCCGCCGCAGGATGTGCAGGGCTCGGGGATGATCTTGCCTGTGCCGCGGCAATGTGGGCAGGTTTGCTGCACGCTGAAGAAGCCCTGGCGCATCTGTACCGTGCCCATGCCGTTACAGGTCGAGCAGGTCTTGGTGCTGGTGCCAGGCTTGGCGCCGCTGCCGCTGCAGGTGTCGCAGTTGTCCCAGCTGGGGATGCGAATCTGCGCATCCTTGCCCTTGGCCGCTTCTTCCAGGGTGATTTCCATGGAATAGCTGAGGTCGTTGCCGCGATAAACCTGGCGGCCGCCACCACGACCGCCTCGGCCTTGGTTGAACATATCGCCAAAGATATCGCCAAAGGCTTCGGCAAAACCGCCAAAGCCTTCGCCGCCGCCCATGCCGCGGTTGGGGTCCACGCCTGCGTGGCCGTACTGGTCATAAGCCGCACGCTTTTGGCCATCCGAAAGCATCTCGTAGGCCTCTTTGACCTCCTTGAATTTTTCTTCGGCTTCCTTGGCGGCGTCCCCCTGATTGCGGTCAGGGTGGAACTTCATCGCCAGCTTGCGATAGGCCTTTTTGATTTCATCGTCCGAGGCGCTTTTGGCAACGCCCAGAACTTCGTAATAGTCACGTTTGGACATGTTGATTTCCGGTCGGATGGAACAGCAACGCCGCGCCAGCCCTTGGCAGAGCGTGGTGCGGCGGCAAGCGGTCAGTGGTTTGAGGCCAGGACCTGCCCGCGCTTAGTCCTTCTTGACTTCCTTGACTTCAGCATCCACGACGTTGTCGTCAGAAGCAGCGGCAGATGCACCAGCAGCTCCGGCAGCGCCTGCTGCAGCAGCGGCTTCAGCACCGCCAGCGGCTTGTGCGTCGGCATACATCTTCTCGCCCAGCTTCTGGGAGACCGTCATCAGAGCCGTAGTCTTGGCGTCAATGGCGTCCTTGTCTTCAGCCTTCAGAGCTTCTTCCAGTTCCTTCACGGCAGCTTCGATGGCTGTCTTTTCAGCAGCATCGAGCTTGTCGCCGTGCTCGGACAGGCTCTTCTTGACGCTGTGAACAGCGGCTTCGCCCTGGTTCTTGGCAGTCACCAGTTCCAGCTTCTTCTTGTCGTCGGCAGCGTTCAGCTCGGCGTCCTTGACCATCTTCTGGATTTCGTCTTCCGACAGGCCAGAGTTTGCCTTGATGGTGATCTTGTTTTCCTTGCCGGAAGCCTTGTCCTTGGCAGAGACGTTCAAGATACCGTTGGCATCGATATCGAAGGTCACTTCGATCTGGGGCACGCCACGGCCTGCGGGTGGAATGCCTTCCAGGTTGAACTCGCCCAGCAGCTTGTTGGCGCTGGCGATTTCACGCTCGCCCTGGAACACCTTGATGGTCACGGCGGGCTGGTTGTCTTCAGCGGTTGAGAAGGTCTGTGCGAACTTCGTAGGAATGGTCGTGTTCTTGCTGATCATCTTGGTCATGACGCCGCCCAGGGTTTCAATGCCCAGAGACAGAGGAGTCACGTCCAGCAGCAGCACGTCGGAACGCTCGCCACCCAGCACCTGGCCTTGCACGGCAGCGCCCACGGCCACGGCTTCGTCAGGGTTCACGTCCTTGCGGGGGTCCTTGCCGAAGAATTCCTTGACCTTTTCCTGCACCTTGGGCATGCGGCTCATACCGCCGACCAGGATGATGTCATCGATGTCGGACACGGAGATGCCGGCGTCCTTGATGGCAGTACGGCAAGGCGCAATCGTGCGCTCGATCAGGTCGTCCACCAGGCTTTCCAGCTTGGCACGGGTCAGCTTGATGTTCAGGTGCTTGGGGCCTGTGGCATCGGCGGTGATGTAGGGCAGGTTGATATCGGTCTGTGCGGAGTTCGACAGCTCGATCTTGGCCTTTTCAGCAGCTTCCTTCAGGCGCTGCAGGGCCAGCACGTCCTTGGACAGGTCAACGCCTTGTTCCTTCTTGAACTCGTCGATGATGTAGCCAATGATGCGCTGGTCGAAGTCTTCGCCTCCCAGGAAGGTGTCGCCGTTGGTCGACAGCACTTCGAACTGCTTTTCGCCATCCACGTCAGCGATTTCGATGATGGACACGTCAAACGTACCGCCACCCAGGTCATACACGGCCACCTTGCGGTCGCCCTTGCCGGACTTGTCCAGGCCAAAGGCCAGCGCAGCAGCGGTAGGCTCGTTGATGATGCGCTTGACTTCCAGACCAGCGATACGGCCAGCGTCCTTGGTGGCCTGGCGCTGTGCGTCGTTGAAGTACGCAGGCACGGTGATGACAGCTTCGGTCACGGCTTCGCCCAGGAAGTCCTCGGCGGTCTTCTTCATCTTGCGCAGCACTTCAGCGCTGATCTGGGGAGGAGCCAGCTTTTCGTCGCGCACTTGCACCCAGGCGTCGCCGTTGTCAGCCTTGATGATCTGGAAGGGCATCAGGCCGATGTCCTTTTGCACTTCAGCTTCGTCGAACTTGCGGCCGATCAGACGCTTGGCAGCGTAGATGGTGTTCTTGGGGTTGGTGACAGCCTGACGCTTGGCCGAGGCGCCCACCAGAATTTCGCCGTCGTCCTGATAGGCGACGATGGAGGGAGTGGTGCGCGCACCTTCGCTGTTCTCGATCACGCGGGTGTTGTTGCCGTCCAGGATGGCAACGCAGCTATTGGTCGTACCCAGGTCAATACCGATGATTTTTCCCATAATTCTCTCCGTAATCTGTTGAATGTTTGCTTGAAAGTCAGTTAGGGGCGCTTGCGAATGTCTTCAAGAGCTCTTGTGCACAATATTTGCGCCCTGACTTGTGAAATCTGCGAGGCTTAGCCCTGAGCCACGGTAACCAGTGCGGGGCGCAGGATGCGGTCTGCAATCATGTAGCCCTTTTGCAGCACGGACACCACGGTGTTGGCAGGCTGCTCGGCAGGCACCATGCTGATGGCCTGATGGTGGTGAGGGTCGAACTTCTCGCCAGCCGCGGGGTTGATGGCCAGAACCTTGTTGCGCTCCAGAGCGGAATTGAGCTGGCGCAGTGTGGCGTCAGAGCCTTCGCGCAGTTGCTCAGGTGTGGCGTTCTGGATGGACAGGGCGGCATCCAGGCTGTCGATCACGGGCAGCAGGCTTTCCGCAAAGCTTTCGATGCCGAACTTGCGGGCCTTGGCCACGTCTTCTTCAGAGCGGCGGCGCACGTTCTCGGCTTCGGCCTTGGCGCGCAGATACTGGTCGGCCAGATCGCTGCTCTTGGCCTTGAGTTCTTCCAGCTCAGCCTTCAGACGCTCCAGTTCGTCCGACGCGTTGGCGGCCATTGCGGCTTCCACTTCCTCTGGGCTGGCGTCATTGAATGGATTGGGGTTGTTGTTCTCGGTCATAGGTGGTGAAGGTTTCTCAAAACTTGGATCAATCTAGTGACTAGATATGCACTGGCAGGCTTATTTCAAGTCTTGCCATTTGGCAGGGCTAGCAGGCCGCAGTGCAGGGGTTTCAAGGGCTTGAAACCGTATTGCCCTGAGATATATCCCGGGTTTTTACGGTGCTAAGTGTACAGATAGTCTGAGGCTCAGATAGAATCTAACGTTTTGCCTTGCCGCACCACTGTCGACGCGTGGGCGGCGTTTTCCCAAAAGGAGTCGATATGCGTCATTACGAAATCGTTTTGTTGATCCATCCGGATCAAAGCGAGCAAGTTCCTGCAATGCTGGAGCGCTACAAGGGCATGATTACCGCTGGTGGCGGTAAGGTGCACCGTGAAGAGGACTGGGGCCGCCGTCAGCTGGCCTACATGATCAACAAGCTCGCCAAGGCTCACTACCTGTGCCTGAACATCGAAGCCGACCAGGCTGTGATGGCTGAACTGGAACACGCCTTCAAGTTCAACGATGCTGTGCTGCGTCACCTGACTGTGCAGAAGAAGAAGGCTGATACAGCCGCTTCCGCCATGATGAAGACCGTTGAGCGCGAAGAAGCTCGCAAGGCCAACCAGGCCGAGCACGCTTAAGCTTGCATCCAGACTCTGAAGGAGTGCAAAACCGCGTTGTGCTGACGGGTGCCCTGGGCGAGCAAGCTGCTCTGCGCTACACACCCGCTGGACTGCCCGCCCTTGAGCTGCGAATTGAACACAGTTCCCAGCAGCAGGAAATGGGCAATGCACGCAACGTCACCGCATCGGTAAAGGCTGTGGCCTTTGGCCCGCTGGCTGAAAAGCTGGCCCGCCAGGCTCCGGGTAGCGAATGGACCTTTCAAGGTTTTCTGGCTACCCCGCGCAACAGCAAGATGCTGGTTCTGCACATTCAGGACATCCAACAAAACTAATTTTCAAGAGGTCCAGAAATGGCCACGTTCAAGAAATTCAACAAGGACAAGCGTCCTAAGCGCAACACCCAGTCGCTGCTGTTCAAGCGCAAGCGCTTCTGCCGCTTCACCGTTGCCGGTGTGGAAGAGATCGACTACAAGGATGTCGACACACTGCGTGACTTCATCGCCGAAAACGGCAAGATTGTGCCCGCACGCCTGACCGGCACGCGCGCCATCTACCAGCGTCAGCTGAACACAGCCATCAAGCGCGCTCGCTTCCTGGCTCTGGTTCCTTACTCTGACCAGCACAAGATCTAAGGAGTCCAACCATGCAAGTTATTCTGCTCGACAAGGTTGTGAACCTGGGTAACCTGGGCGATATCGTCAAGGTCAAGGACGGCTACGCTCGCAACTTCCTGATCCCTTCGGGCGCTGCCCGTCGTGCGACTGAAGCTGCCAAGGCCGAATTCGAAGCCAAGCGCGCTGAGCTGGAAAAGGCTGCTGCTGAAAAGCTGGCTGCTGCTCAAGCTCTGAGCGAAAAGCTGAACGGCGCTGCCGTGAAGATCACTCAGAAGGCCGGCGTTGACGGTCGTCTGTTTGGTTCTATCACCAATGCTGACATCGCTGAAGAACTGACCAAGGCTGGCTACGCTGTGCACAAGGCACAGGTTCGCATGCCTAACGGTCCTATCAAGATGGTTGGCGACGCCACTGTGGTGGTGGCTCTGCACACTGATGTGTCCGCAGAAGTCTCCGTCTCCGTGTTCGGCGACCACTCCTAATTCAGACTCGTTTCTGAATCGGCAAGAAACCGCCTTCGGGCGGTTTTTTGTTTTTGGACGCTGCTCAGTGTTCCAGTGTTTTTATAGTCACCTTCGGTGACGGTGTTGCCGCCTCCCGCTACGATGGAGGGCTTGCCCCAAGGAATAGAACTTACGCAGACAAGGATGTGCCGGAAGTGCTTTCCTTGAGGCGGAGCTTTTGCCTGAACCTGATTTGCGCAAGTCGTGAAGGAGTCTCATGTCGTCTGTTATGCCCCCGCTTGATATGGAAGATGATGCGTTTGCGCCGCTGCCAGGGCCTGGTGTCGCTGGCTCCGCTGCAGATCCGCAAGTGGCGCAACTGCGTGTGCCGCCGCATTCCATGGAGTCGGAGTCTTCGGTGCTGGGCGGCCTGCTGCTGGACAACAACGCCTGGGACCGCGTGGGGGATATGCTCAAGCCTGCGGACTTCTACCGCAGCGAGCATCAGCTGATCTTCGAAGCCATCGGCAAGATGATCAATGAGAGCAAGCCTGCAGACGTGATTACCGTTTACGAGCGCTTGCAGGGCATGGGTAAGGCCGAAGAAATTGGCGGCCTGCTGTATCTGAACCAGCTGGCGCAATATGTGCCCAGCGCTACCAATATTCGCCGCTATGCGGAAATCGTGCGTGAGCGCTCGATTCTGCGTCGCCTGGTAACGACCAGCGACGAGATTGCAACCAACGCGTTCAATCCTCAGGGCAAGTCGGTCAAGGACATTCTGGAGCAGGCCGAGCAGAAGATCTTCGCCATTGGTGAAGAAGGCTCGCGCATGAAACAGGGCTTTCAGTCGCTGGATACGCTGGTGGTCGATCTGCTGGATCAGGTTCAGGAGATGGCTGACAACCCCATGGACGTGACCGGCGTGCCCACGGGTTTTGTCGATCTGGACCGCATGACGTCAGGCTTGCAGGCGGGTGATATGGTGGTTCTCGCGGCGCGTCCTTCCATGGGCAAGACCTCGTTTGCTGTGAATATTGCCGAGCATGTGGCGCTTAACGAAGGCCTGCCGGTTGCCATCTTCTCCATGGAAATGGGTGCGGCCCAGCTGGCGGTTCGTATCGTTGGCTCCATTGGTCGCGTCAATCAGGGCAATCTGCGTACCGGCAAGCTCAGTGATGATGAATGGCCGCGTCTGACCGAGGCGATCGAGCGCCTGCGCACGGTGTCGCTGCATATCGATGAAACGCCGGGGCTGACGCCTATTGAGCTGCGCGCCAATGCCCGCCGTCTGGCGCGCCAGTGCGGCAAGCTGGGCTTGATCGTGGTGGACTACTTGCAGCTGATGAGCGGCTCCGGCGGTGCAGGTGGCGACAACCGTGCGACCGAACTGGGCGAAATCTCCCGGGGCTTGAAGATGCTGGCCAAGGAGTTGCAATGCCCGGTGATTGCACTGTCTCAGCTCAACCGATCGGTGGAGCAGCGCACCGACAAGCGGCCCATGATGTCTGACCTGCGTGAATCCGGCGCTATCGAGCAGGACGCGGACATTATCATGTTCATTTACCGTGATGATTACTACAATAAAGATAGCAAGGAGCCCAATATTGCAGAGGTCATCATTGGCAAGCAGCGTAATGGCCCAACGGGTACGGTAAAGCTTTTCTTCCAGAAGAATCAGACGCGTTTTGAAAATCTGGCTCCGGGCTACAGCACGGATGAGTATTAAAACCATAGCTGCTAGCGTTGTATCCAAATGGGTTTCAGATAGAAAATAATCTGAAATCTATGAATAAAATGCGCTGACAGCTCATAAATTTATTGCGGCTGACTGCCGCAAAAATAAAAAAAGCCCGCAGGCCTTTGGCTGTGCGGGCTTTTTGTTGGGTGGGAGGGATCAGTGCCTGAGAACGTAGATCAGCAACCCCGTCAGGCAGATGCCAAGAATGCCGCAGGCCCAGGCCAAGCGCTGCGCGCCGATGCGCAGGGCACCCACGGTGGCAACGATCTGGGTGTTTTGCTGGGCCAGCTTTTCGATGATCTCCAGTGACTGGCGCTGAGACTGTTCCAGCTGGGCAATGCGTGCTTCCTGCTGCTGAATCAGCTGCAGAGCCTGCTCGCCAGCCGATGCTGGTGGTGACAGGCGCTGGTCTTCCTGCCGCGCATCGGCTTCATGCTCGCGCGCCTCTTCCTGGGCGTCCTTTTTCTTGAGCATGCTCTGCGCGGCTTTCACCACCTGGGGCGTAGCCTTGATGACTTCGCTCCAGGGAACCATCTTGAGTGCACTGATCCAGCTGATCGCCATGGCTTAGAGCACCTCGCTGGCGAAGTCAGCCAGGCGCGAGCGCTCGCCGCGCGCCAGTGTGATGTGGCCGCTATGAGGCCAGCCCTTGAAGCGGTCCACCACATAAGTCAGGCCGGAACTGCCTTCGGTCAGGTAAGGCGTATCGATCTGGGCCAGATTGCCCATGCAGATGATCTTGGTGCCGGGGCCGGCACGTGTGATCAAGGTCTTCATCTGCTTGGGAGTCAGGTTCTGGGCTTCGTCGATGATGACGTACTTGTTCAGGAAGGTGCGACCGCGCATGAAGTTCATGCTCTTGATCTTGATACGGCTGCGAATCAGCTCATTGGTGGCTGCGCGCCCCCATTCGCCAGCGTTGCCGCCGTCGCCCTTGGCCAGAAACTCCAGGTTGTCGTCCAGTGCGCCCATCCAGGGGCCCATCTTTTCTTCTTCCGTGCCGGGCAGGAAGCCGATATCTTCGCCCACGCTCACCGTGGCACGGGTCATGATGATTTCGGTATAGCGGCGCTCGTCCAGCACCTGTGCCAGACCGGCGGCCAGAGCCAGCAGAGTCTTGCCGGTACCGGCTGTGCCTGTCAGTGTCACGAAGTCCACTTCGGGGTTGACCAGCAGATTCATGGCGAAGTTCTGCTCGCGGTTGCGTGTGGAGACGCCCCAGACAGCGTTTTTGGGGTTGCCAAAGTCACGCAGCGTCTTGAGCACGGCCGTCTTGTCGCGGATTTCGGTCACGCGCATATAGAGGCTGGGCTCGCCCGGTGCTTCGTAATAGACGAACTGATTGATCATCAGCGAATCCACGATGGCGCCGCTGACGCGATAGTAGGTAATGGCGCCTTCCTGCCAGCTCTCTACATTCTTGCCAGCCTTGGTCCAGAAGTCGGCGGGCAGGGCCATTGCGCCGGAATACAGCAGGTCGCCGTCTTCCAGCACCTTGTCATTCTGATAATCCTCGGCGGCCAGACCCAGTGCGCGTGCCTTGACGCGCATATTGATGTCCTTGGATACCAGAACAACTTCGCGGTCCTTGTGCTGCTCGCGCAATGCGGCAACTACGCCAAGAATCTGGTTGTCAGCCTTGCCCTGGGGCAGGCTGTCGGGCAGGGCGGCATCCAGAGGGTTGGTCTGGAAGTACAGCGTGCCGGTTGCGCTCTTTTGGCCAGTGGCGTTCAGCGGCAGACCTTTTTCAAGGCCATCAGCGGGCTGGGATGCAACCAGCGAATCCAGTGTGCGGCTGACCTGGCGGCCATTGCGCGCCACTTCGGTCATGCCCTTTTTGTGGTTGTCCAGCTCCTCCAGCACGACCATGGGCAGGAAGATGTCGTGCTCTTCAAAGCGGAACAGGCTGGATGGGTCGTGCAGCAGCACGTTGGTATCCAGCACAAACAATGTGGTGGGGCCGCTACGCGCATTGCGTGCGCTGCGGGTGCGGCGCGCAGGCTTTTCGCTGCCAGCAGACGCTGCTGCAGGCTTGGTGCTGGCCTTGGTGGTCTTGCTGCTTGCTTCGGTGGGCTGCTTGGGCACGGTCTGGCCAGCGGCTTTGCTTGCAGGCTTGGTGGATGCCTTGGTTGTGCGCTTGGGCTTGGCGACTGCTTCTGCCGTCACTTGCGGCACGGGGATGTTGCTGGGCTCCAGATCGTCGTCAGCGACCGCGCTCTGCTTGGCAGCAGGCTTGCGGCTGGACAAAAAGGCTTCTGCGGAAAGCTTTGCGGCGCGGTGGCCGGGTGCGGGTGGCAGGGGCATAGTGGACGAACCGTTCCTCAACAAGATTCAAAAAGCACAAAGCCGCCTGGAAACCGAGGCGGCTTTGTGTGGGTGAGCTGAAAAAACTGCATAGCACTGAGGCATGCCTCATTATGCATAGCTACCGGTGTGCGAAATCGGAATTTGCGGTTTCAGCTTGGTTAAAGACTTTGAAATACTTTGCGTGTATGGCAGCTCAAAGTCTTTACAGTGGCCGGATCAGGCGACCTTCTTGTCCTGGGTCTTCAGTGACTTTACGGCCTTGAGCACTTCGTCCACGTGACCGGGCACCTTCAGGCCACGCCATTCCTGAGCCAGAATGCCATCGGCACCGATCAGGAAGGTGGAACGTTCAATGCCCTTGACCTTCTTGCCGTACATGATCTTGTTCTTGACCACGCCGAACATGTGGCACATTTTTTCTTCAGTATCGGCAATCAGCTCGAACGGCAGTTCCAGCTTTTCCTTGAAGTCGTTGTGCGAGTTCATGTTGTCGCGGGACACACCGAAAACGGTAGCGCCAGCCTTGACAAAATCCTTGTACTTATCGCGGAATTGCATTGCTTCCGTGGTACAACCGGGCGTATTGTCCTTGGGGTAGAAATACAGAATCAGAATCTGGCCGTTGTGCGAGGTGTTGGACACCTTGATGCCGCCGGTCGCGTTGGCTTCAAATTCGGGAAGGGGTTTGTTGACAACGATCGCCATGCGTTTGTATCTCTCGGGTGTAGTCGTTGAAATGCCGAGGGCGTCGGTGGTATTTTTGTTTTTATCTATCGATCGCCCCCAACCGCAACCTGCGATTTTACCCCGAAATACGTATTTTTCTCAATCCCCCCTTGTAAGCCTATGCCTGCAAAAGGGCTGCGATGACGTTGCGGCCTTCTCCTGCTAGTACGTTGTAGGTGCGGCAGGCCGAGGCGGTGTCCATGGTTTCCAGGCCTACGCGCTTTTCCATCAAGGGCTTGAGCCATGCTGGGGGCGGGAAGCGGTTTTTGCTACCGCTGCCAAAAATGATGACTTCCGCTTCCAGATTGGCCAGGACTTCAAAGTCTGCGGCGCTCAGATCCTCGAAACGCTCAGGCCCCCAGGCCTGCAGCAGGCCGCGTGAACCCACCAGCAGGCTGGTTTCATGGTTTTGTCTATCAACTGCAATCCAGCCCGGGCCATAGCCGGTGATGGTCTGCGCATCGGATTTGTCTGCCTGAAATTTCATGGTCAAGAGTGTGCGCAAATGGCGCGCTGAGCGAAAGCGATGGCTGCTGTCTCCATGCACAGAGGGTGGGGACATTGCTGCAGCGCGGAACTGTGTTTAAATTATAGGTTTCACCATGGCGCCAAAGGTGTCGTGGCGTGCTTGAAATCCTTTTGTACTGATTCGCATGAAACCCGTTCTCAAATCCGCCAAGTTAGCAAACGTCTGTTACGACATCCGTGGGCCGATCATGGACGCGGCGAAGAAGATGGAGGACGACGGCCAGAAGATCATCAAGCTCAATATCGGCAATCTGGCCGTGTTTGGTTTTGATGCACCCGAAGAAGTGCAACAGGACATGATTCGTAACCTGCCCAATTCGGCCGGTTACTCCGACAGCAAGGGCATTTTTGCCGCCCGAAAGGCCGTGATGCACGAGACGCAGCACCAGGGCATCAAGGGCGTGACGCTGGATGATATCTATCTGGGCAATGGCGCATCCGAGCTGATCAGCCTGGCGACCAACGCCTTGCTGGATAACGGCGACGAAATGCTGCTGCCTGCGCCCGACTATCCGCTGTGGACAGCAGCCACCAGCCTGTCTGGCGGCACGCCCGTGCATTACATGTGCGATGAAGCCAACGGCTGGATGCCCAATATGGACGACATCCGCGCCAAGATCACGCCACGCACCAAGGGCATTGTTGTCATCAACCCTAACAACCCCACAGGCGCGCTGTACTCCAAGGAGCTGCTGCTGGAAATCGTGGCGCTGGCACGTGAGCATGGTCTGGTGATCTTTGCCGACGAGGTCTATGACAAGGTGCTGTATGACGATGTCAAGCACACACCACTGGCCAGCCTGTCCACCGATGTGCTGACCATTACGTTCAATTCGCTGTCCAAGGCCTATCGCAGCTGCGGCTATCGTGCAGGCTGGATGGTGATCTCGGGCGACAAAAAGCCTGCCAAGGATTACATCGAGGGCCTGAACATGCTCTCGAACATGCGCCTGTGTGCCAACGTGCCTGGCCAGTGGGCCGTGCAGACGGCGTTGGGTGGTCACCAGAGCATTGATGCGCTGGTGCAGGAGGGCGGTCGCCTGCGTGTGCAGCGTGATCTGGCCTGGGAGCTGATCAACGCCATTCCCGGTGTGAGCTGCGTCAAGCCTCAGGGCGCGCTGTATATGTTCCCGCGTCTGGACCCTGCGGTGTACCCCATCAAGGACGATCAGGAATTTTTCCTGGAAGTGCTGCAGGACACTAAGGTCATGCTGGTGCAGGGAACGGGTTTTAACTGGCCCGAGCCTGACCACTTCCGTATCGTGTTCCTGCCGCATGAGGCAGATCTGCGCGAAGCCATCAACCGTCTGGCGGCCTTCCTCGAGAAATACCGCAAGCGCCATGGCACGGATAAGCCCAAGGCTGTGCAGCAGGATAAGTCCGCCAAGGCGGTCAAGGCTGAAAAGGCCGCTTAATACTTTCTTTTTGATAGCTGGAAGTCCGTGATTCTCATGGACTTTGGCGATTTTTTGACCTAAGTAGTTTATGAAACCAATCCAAGTAGGCCTGTTGGGCATTGGCACCGTGGGTAGCGGTACTTTCAATGTGCTGGAACGCAACCAAGACGAGATTCGCCGTCGTGCGGGTCGTGGCATTGAAATTACCATGGTGGCCGACTTGGATACCGAACGCGCCAAGAGCGTGGTGGGTAACAAGGCCAAGGTGGTGGGCGATGCGCGCGAGATCATCGCCAACCCCGATATCGACGTGGTGGTGGAGCTGATTGGCGGCTACGGCATTGCCAAGGCTCTGGTGCTGGAAGCCATTGCCGCTGGCAAGCACGTGGTGACCGCCAACAAGGCGCTGCTGGCTGTGCACGGCACGGAAATCTTCAAGGCTGCCGCCGAGAAGGGTGTGATCGTGGCCTATGAAGCGGCTGTGGCCGGTGGTATTCCCATCATCAAGGCCCTGCGCGAAGGCCTGACCGCCAACTCCATCCAGTGGGTGGCGGGCATCATCAACGGCACCACCAACTTCATCCTGTCCGAAATGCGCGACAAGGGCCTGGACTTTGACGTGGTGCTGAAAGAAGCGCAACGCTTGGGCTATGCCGAAGCCGACCCGACTTTCGACATCGAAGGTGTGGACGCTGCGCACAAGGCGACGCTGATGAGCTCCATCGCTTTCGGCATTCCCGTGCAGTTCGACAAGGCCTATGTGGAAGGCATCACCAAGCTGACGTCCACCGACATCAAGTACGCCGAGCAACTGGGCTACCGCATCAAGCTGCTGGGCATCACCAAGCGCGCCAAGATGGGCATCGAGCTGCGCGTGCACCCCGCACTGATTCCTGCCAAGCGCCTGATTGCCAACGTGGAAGGCCCGATGAATGCCGTGGTCGTTCATGGCGATGCCGTGGGCACCACGCTGTACTACGGCAAGGGTGCAGGCTCCGAGCCTACTGCCTCGGCCGTGATTGCCGATCTGGTCGATATTGCCCGCATGGACGGCTCTGACCCCGCTCACCGCGTGCCAGCTCTGGCCTTCCAGAGCAACACTCTGGCTGCCGCTGGCAGCGAGCTGCCCGTGCTGCCCATGTCTGCTGTGGTGACCAGCTACTATCTGCGCATTCGCGTGTCTGACGAAGCTGGCGTGCTGGCCCAAATCACCGGCTTGCTGGCGAACTCCGGCATCAGCATCGATGCTGTGCTGCAGCGCGAAGCCGATGAAGTGGGTGGCGAAGGCTCGACCCAGACCGACCTCATCATTCTCACGCACGACACGAACGAAGGTTCCATGGGCTTTGCTCTGAACGAAATTCAGCGACTGCCCACAGTCCTTGCTCCTATCACTCGTATCCGCAAGGAAGAACTGAACTAAGAAAGCAGATCAATGCACCTTCGCACTCAACCCGGAAAACTCCCCGTTCAGTGCGATTCACGCACTGGCTTTTTCAAAGGCTGGCACCTTATGGCGCTGGCCTTTTCTGTTTCTGCGACAGGTCTGGCTTTTGCTGCGCCTGTCGATGTCTATCGCGGCACGCTGGGTGGCTCTGAGGTGGTGATGGAGCTGGGTAAGCCACAGGCTGGTGGCGTGCGTGAGGGGCGCTATTTCTACCCGCGTTATGGGGTGGATATACCTCTCAAAGGCCCACTCAACGCTTTGGCCGAGGCGCAGTCTCTGACGCCCGAGTTGACCGAGGCTTTGGGGCAGGAAACGCCATTGTTTACCGATGCCAAGCGGCGCAGCATTGTCTGGAGCATTCAGCAGCAGGGTGATGCGAATTTGAGCGGTGAATGGGTGGATGGCATCCATGGCAAAAAGCTGCCCATCAGCCTCAAGCATATTGCGCATTACGACCCTGAAGCGCTGCAACCCAAAGGGGTAGAGGCGGTGACGCTGGCCATTGTTCAGGGCGCTGGCAGCGGGGTTGCTGCAGATGTGCCGATCAGCGAGAAAACCACGCCCTACGACTATCTGCGCATGAGCTTGCAGCCCTTGGCGCAGGGCAAGGAAGTGGTGCTGGCGCCTAATCTGGCGTGGCGTCCGGTGCGAGATGCTCGCACGCAGTTCTGGTATCCGCGCCTGACCCGTCACCCCGATGCAAAAATTCTGGCCCAGACCAACGCCGTGCTGGAACAGCGCCACTGGGCCATGAGTCTTGAGGCGCTGGCGTGCAAGTCGTCCATCTACCAAAACCTCGGGCCTGCAGCAGGCTCGCTGGGCAATTACAACGACGAGTCCATTAGCGTCACATACCTGTCCACGGCCTTGATGAGTGTGGTGGAGTCCGGCTCGACTGACTGCGGCGGCGCGCACCCCAATAATCATTACGACCCCTTTGTGCTGGATTTGCTCAAGGGCGGCTATATGGACTTCACGCGCTTGCTCAAAGGCGCGAAATATGGCGACTACAAGCTGGAGTACAGCGAGCAGTTCATGCGATTTCTGAGCAAGGCCGTGCGCAAGCATTCCAACGATGACAAGGAGTGCACCGACTTTCTGCCCCAGTACATGGCGCTGATGCTCAACAAGCCCGACAAGATGAGTTTTGTGATTTCCGGCATAGGCCATGCCATGGGCATGTGCCTGGGCAGCGGCGTCAGCGTGCCATTCAAGGATCTGGCGCCGTACATCAAACCGGGGGCTCAGCGCTATCTGCAGCCCTGATGCATTGCGTAAGGCCGGTCTCTGCATTGGCGTATGGTGGCAAGGGTGCTGCTGACCGATAATGGAGGGCTTGGCGGAATCACGTTCGCCCGCTTTAGCTGTCCGTTGCAGGCTGCCCGTTCTGATTTTTTGTTTTTGGCGAGTTTGAGATGCTGTATCTGTCCACCCGCGGTCACGCAGACCGCAAGCGTTTTTGTGACATCCTGCTCGAAGGTCTGGCGCCCGATGGCGGCCTGTACCTGCCTGTCGAGTACCCTCAGATCAGCGATGCCAAGCTGACCCAGCTGCGCACCACGCTGGCCACCAAGGGCTATGCCGCGCTGGCGTTTGAGATTCTGTCGCTGTATATCGACGACATTCCCGCAGCCGATCTGCAAGCCCTGTGCGCCAAGACGTACACCAAGGACGTGTTCGGTACCGACGCCATCGTGCCCGTGCGCCAGCTCGATGGCGTGCTGCACATCGAAGCCCTGTCCAACGGCCCCACGCTGGCCTTCAAGGATATGGCCATGCAGCTGCTGGGCAATCTGTTCGAGTACGAACTGGCCCGCCGCAATGAAGAGCTGAACATCCTGGGCGCCACCTCTGGCGACACCGGCAGCGCGGCCGAATACGCCATGCGCGGCAAAAAAGGCGTGCGCGTGTTCATGACCAGCCCGCACGGCCGCATGAGCCCCTTCCAGCAGGCGCAAATGTTCAGTCTGCAGGACGCCAACATCCACAACATCGCCATCGAAGGCGTGTTTGACGACTGCCAGGACATCGTTAAGGCCGTCTCCAACGACCACGCTTTCAAGGCGCAGTACAAGATCGGCACCGTCAACTCCATCAACTGGGCGCGTCTGCTGGCCCAGGTGGTGTACTACTTTGCCGGCTACCTGCAAGCCACCCAGAGCAATGACCAGAAGGTCAGCTTCACCGTGCCCTCGGGCAACTTTGGCAATATCTGCGCCGGCCATGTGGCACGCCAGATGGGCCTGCCGATTGCCAAGCTGGTGGTGGCCACCAATGAAAACGATGTGTTGGACGAGTTCTTCCGCACCGGCGTCTACCAAGTGCGTGGCTCGGCCAACACCTACGAGACCTCCAGCCCCTCGATGGACATCAGCAAGGCCAGCAACTTCGAGCGCTTTGTGTTCGATCTGGTCGGCCGTGATGGCGCACGCCTGAAGTCGCTGTTTGAAGATGGCGTGGCCAAGGCAGGCAAGTTCGATCTGAGCGCTGACCCTGCATTCAAGGACGCGGCTGCCAAGTACGGTTTTGTGAGCGGCAAGAGCACGCACGCTGACCGTCTGGCCACGATCAAGGACACGTTCGAGCGCTTTGGTCAGATGATCGACACCCACACCGCCGACGGCGTGAAGGTGGCGCGCGAGCACCTGGATCAATCGGGTGTGGAACCCATGCTGGTGCTGGAAACCGCCTTGCCCATCAAGTTTGCGGCGACCATCGAAGAAGCACTGGGCCGCCAGCCCGATCGCCCGGCCAAGTTCAACGGCATTGAAGATCTGCCCAAGCGCGTGGTGGTGATGGCTGCAGACACTGACAAAGTGAAGGCATTCATTGCAGAGAACTGCAAATAAAGCCCCACAGCGTTAAGCTTGAAAAGCACCTGGAGCCTGGCTGCAGGTGCTTTTTTATTTCAAGTTAATTAAGCCTCTGGCGCTTTATTCATAAGCGCTAGCAGCTATCAAATGTGAATCAGGACGTTGTTGAGATGAAGGTCATAGGCTTTGCCGGATATTCGGGCGCAGGCAAGACCACGCTGGTCGAAGCTTTGGTGGCGCTGATGAAGCAGCGCGGCCTCAAGGTCTCGGTCATCAAGCACGCCCATCATCACTTTGATGTGGACCGTGAAGGCAAGGACAGCTGGCGTCACCGCAAGGCTGGGGCTTATGAGGTGCTGCTGGCCTCTGACCAGCGCATGGCGCTGATGCGTGAGTACGATGAACCCACAGAACTCAGCGTGCATGACATGCTGGCGCAACTGGACCCCCGCGTGGACTGGGTGCTGATCGAAGGCTTCAAGCATGGCGATGTGCCCAAGATTGAAGTCTGGCGCAGGCAGCAGGACCGGCTGGACAAGGGCAAAAGCATAGATCCTCTGTACCTGCATGACGCCAGAGTGATGGCTGTGGCCACCGATGCCGCCCATGATTTGCCGCAGGCCGCGGCCCAGCCAGTGCTCGACTTGAATCAGCCGCAAGCCGTGCTGCAGTGGCTGCTGGACCATGCAGACACTCTGAACTACAAGAATTAAGGAAAGACACCGCAATGCAAGCAAACCAAGCACCGCGCAAGCCACTGAAACCTCTGGATGAGGCATTGCAGGAGCTGCTGGCCCACGCCCAGCCCCTGGCAGGTGCGCAGCAGGTCGATACCTTTGAAGCTGATGGCCGTGTGCTGCTGCAGGCCGCTGTCTCGCCGCTGCAGGTGCCGCCGCAGGACAACTCGGCCATGGATGGCTATGCCGTAAGGGTTGCCGAGTGCGTGAACGGTGATGCTGTGCTGCCCGTCTCGCAGCGCATTCCTGCAGGCACTGCACCGGATGCGCTGGTGGCTGGCTCGGTCGCCCGCATCTTCACGGGTGCGCCCGTGCCTGCGGGCGCGGATGCCATCGTCATGCAGGAAGACTGTGAAGTGCTGGAAGATGGCCGCGTGCGCATCAAAACCCAGCCCGAATTTGGTCAGTGGATTCGCCGCTCTGGCGAAGACATCACGCAAGGCGCGACGGTGATTGAGGCCGGCACGCGCCTTACGCCCGCCCATCTGGGGCTGGCGGCCAGCATGGGTTTTGCCCGCCTGCCCGTGGCGCGCAAGCCGCGCGTGGCGCTGTTCTCTACCGGTGATGAGCTGGTCATGCCCGGCACAGTGGCACCGCAGGATATGAAGCCCGGCAGCATCTACAACAGCAACCGCTTTTTCCTGCGTGCTCTGCTGCTGCGCATGGGCTGCGAGGTGACGGATCTGGGCATTGTTCCCGACGACCGCGAAGCCACGATCACCGCACTGGCCGATGCCGCCATTGATCATGATGTGATCGTCACCAGCGGCGGTGTTTCCGTGGGCGAGGAAGACCATATCAAGCCCGCCGTGCAGGAGCTGGGCCAGCTTGATCTCTGGCAGATCAGCATCAAACCCGGCAAGCCTTTTGCCTATGGCCGCGTCAATCGCGAATATGGCACGGGCTTTGCGCATTTCATCGGACTGCCGGGCAACCCAGTCTCCAGCTTTGTGACTTTCCAAGTGCTGGTGCGCCCCTTCCTGCTGCGCCTGCAAGGTGTACAGAACGTGCTGCCACGCTCCATCGCGGCACGGGCCGATTTTGTCTGGCCCAAGGGCGACAAGCGCCGCGAGTTTTTGCGCGTGCGCTACAACGAGCGCGGCGGGCTGGAGCTGTTCAGGAATCAAAGCTCGGGTGTTCTCACATCTACAGCCTGGGGCGACGGCGTAATCGACAACCCCGCAGGCACCACGATTGCCGAGGGTGATAGCGTGCGCTTTATTCCGTTTTCTGAGCTGATGGCCTGAAGGAGTTGGCAATGAATCAGATTACCGTGCGTTATTTCGCCTCCATCCGTGAAGCCATGGGCACTGGCTGCGAAAGCCTGCAGACGGCTGCTGCCACCGTGGGCGCACTGCGCGCCGAGTTGATGGGTAAAAGCGAAGCCGCAGCCCAGGCGCTGGCCGAGGGCCGTGCCGTGCGCATGGCGCTGAACCAGGACATGTGCGATGGTGCCGCCGCCCTCAAGAATGGTGATGAAGTGGCATTTTTCCCGCCTGTGACAGGAGGGTAGTACGTCGTATCGGGGCAACGGTGAGATGTCGAGACAAAATTGGTATATAGAATGAGAGTAATTCTTATTCAAGATTGCGTGGGTGCAGTCTTTTCTCTACCGTGTCTCATTCTTCCATCGGGCCTCAGCCGCTTGCGCAGATGTACCAGAGCCACCATGGCTGGCTGCGTGCATGGTTGCATCGCAGGCTGGGCAATGTTTTCGACGCGGAAGATTTGGCGCACGACACCTTTGTGCGCGTGCTGCGCGGTCAGTCAGTCGCGCAGCCTGAGGAGTTGCGTGAGCCCCGCGCCTATCTGACAACGGTGGCCCGGCGGCTGCTCATCAACCACTACGAGCGCCAGTCGCTGGAGCGTGCTTATGTGGTTTCTTTGCAGTCCTTGCCTGAGCCTCTGGTGCCTTCGGAGCTGGATAAGGCGGTGTTGCTGGAGACTTTGCGTGAGCTGGATGCCCTGCTCAATGCCATGCCCGCCAAGGCGCGCACCGCATTTTTGCTCAGTCAGCTTGAAGGCCTGTCCTATGAAGACATTGCTGTGCAACTGCAGGTCAGCGTGCGAACGGTCACGCGCTATATGGCTCTGGGCTTTAGCCAGTGCCTGCGGCTGATGCTGCAGGAGTCCTGCGCATGAGTGTGAAAGCGCAGAGTGCTGTGTCTGCCAGCCTTGTGGATGAGGCGGCACACTGGCTGGCGCTTCAGCACTCCAGCACTTTCACCGCATCAGACCGAAAACGGCTGGAGCAATGGCTGGCGCAAAGCCCTGCGCATCGCCAGGTCTGGGCACAGGCGCAGGCGTTGGCGGACAAGTTCAGCACCGTGCCTTCTGCGGTGGGCATGGCCGTGCTGGGCAGATCGCGTGCGCAGCGCAGTCACCGCAGAGCGGTGCTGATGGGGGCGGCAGGCACCGTCATTGCTGCGCCGCTGGCACTGTGGCTGGGTCTCAGGCTGCCACTGTGGTGGGGGGAGTGGAATGCGGATTTGCGCACCGCGACAGGAGAGCAGCGTGATGTGCAACTGCCCGATGGCTCCAGACTGGTGCTCAATACCGCATCGGCAATCAGTATTAAATTTGATAGCAAGCAGCGCTTGATTGAACAGCACAGCGGCGAGATTTTGATTGAAAGTGCACCTGGATCCGCCGCAGATCCGCGCCCGTTGCTTGTGCGCAGTGCCCATGGTCTGATGCAGCCTGTTGGAACCCGGTTTGTGGTGCGCCAGACTGCGGAACAGACCCGGCTTTCGGTGCTGGAAGGGGCGGTAGATGTGTGGCCTGGTCTTCATACCGCCCGTACGCGAGTGAATGCTGGAGAGCAACTGAGCTTCACGGCGACCTCAGCAGGCGAAATCATGCCAGTCACTGCCGATGTGGCTGCCTGGCAGCAGGGCTATATCCATGCCGACCATATGCGACTGGATGATTTTGTTGCTGAACTGGGGCGTTACCGCCCCGGCGTTCTGCGCTGCGACCCTGAGGTGGCGCAGTTGCGCGTCAACGGCATTTTCCAGATCAAGGACACCGACAAAGTGCTGCAGTTGCTGACATCGACTTTGCCCATTACACAGCGCAGGCGCAGCGCTTATTGGGTGGTGCTGGCGGGGAAAAGCTAGGGTCTGTTGAGAATTGAGCGATCCCCGCCTAAATCTCAACAAACCATGGATTTTTTTACATTTTCTGAAAAACCGTGTCCGGTTTTGAAGTCTGGCCGGTCATGTCATGTGAATACCACTTTTTCCTTGACCGGAATCTCAAGCCATGACTTTTCAGAAGCCCCCATCGACGCTGCCTCTGCAGCATTCACGTAGTTCTGCTTTGACGCTTCGCGTCCTGCCGCGTGTGGTTCAGCTGGCGCTGCTGGCCATGGCGGGAGGCAGCGTGCCCGTGGCATGGGCGCAGGCTCCTGAAAAGTCTGAATCAAGCGGGCAACAAGCGCTGCATTCCTTTGATGTTCCCGCAGGCCCGCTCAAGGGCGCGTTGCTGACATTTGCCAAGCAGGCGGGCATCAGCTTGAGCGTGGAACTGGGCGAGCAGGCGCAGCGCCAGACGACGGGGCTCAAAGGGAGCATGAGCTTGCAGCAGGGGTTTGAGCGACTGTTGCAAGGCAGCGGCTTCAAAGCCCGTCAGGTCGGTGATGGCAGTTATGCGCTGCATGCGCAGGCCGATTCCAGCAGCGCCAAGGCGGCTTCAGTGGCTACCGGTGCCACTGCGGGGGCCGCAAACCCCGAGGAGCAGGCCGCAACCTTGCAGGAAGTGACAGTCACGGGCCGCACGCAGGGCAATCTGACCCCGCCAGTGCGGCAGGTGACGACGCTGGAGCGCGAGGAGATTGAGACTCTGCGCCATGGCTCGGACAGTCTGGCCACCATGCTGAGCAAGGCGGTACCCGGCATGGCGGATTCCAGTCACACCATCACTGACTACGGCCAGACACTGCGCGGGCGCAATATGCTGGTGCTGGTCGATGGCGTGCCGATGAATACCAACCGAGATTCATCCCGCAATCTGGCCAACATCAATCCGGCGGATATTGAACAGATTGAGGTGCTGCGTGGCAGCAGCGCTATTTACGGCAGCGGCGCGGCAGGCGGCATTGTGTCCATTCGCACCCGCAGGCCCGAGGGCGAGACTATTGCCGAAACCACGGTAACCGGCGTATCGCCGCTTTCCAGACTGGGGGCCTCGGGTCTGGGTGGTGAGGTGCAGCACTATATGGCGGGCGGCAATGACAAGGTGGACTACTCCGTCAGCCTGGGTGCCCGGCATGTGGGTGGCTCGTTTGACGCAAAGGGCGACCGTATTGCGCCAGAGCCCAGTCAGGGGGACTTGTTCGACTCCAATATTTATAGCGTCTCGGGCAAGGTCGGCTTCAAGATTGATGCCAATCAGCGGTTGCAACTGTCTGCCAGCCATCACGATGCCAAGCAGTCCACGGACTATGGCTCAGACCCTTCGGTAGGTCGTCTGCCTGCGGGTACAGCAACGGCCAAGGCCATCAAGGGCTTGCAACTGGCCGACCAGAACCGGGTCAAGAACTCCATGCTGGGTCTGGATTACGAGCACAAGGACCTGGCAGGCAGCACCCTGGCGGCGCAGCTTTACTACCGTGACTTTTTCACGCGATTCGCACCGTTTGATGCGCGGGCTGTTCCCGTGCGGGGTGCCAATGTGGATCAGTCCATGCAGAACTCCAGCGTGCTGGGTGGCCGCCTGACGATCAAGACACCGCTGGGAACGGGCAAGCAAAGCCTGTTGATCTGGGGCGCTGACTTCAATCAGGAACACACGGACATGCCCATCGATATCTTCGACCCCAAGGTGTACGACGCCAGTGGCGGCATGGTGTTTCGCAAGATTGGCCGCCTGATCTATATGCCTGAGGTGACCACCCGCAGTCTAGGTGCGTTTGCCCAGTTGCAGCACCGCTTCAATGAACAATGGTCGGTAGAGGGCGGTGCGCGTTATGACAAGGCCAGCGCCAGTTTTGGAGACTTTGTGCCGCTGTCTCAGTCTCGTGTGGCCAACCCCGCCATGGTGCGCGGCGGTACGGTCAACTATGGCGACTGGACCTTCAACGCCGGTGCAGTGTTCGCGCCAGCCAAGGGGCATGAGATTTACGGCTCCTACAGTCAGGGCTTTGAGTTGCCGGACATTGGCATTCAGGTGCGCAATGCCACGCCCAACTTCAATCTGGGTAATTCGTTGTTGCAGTCCGTCAAGACCGATACGGTAGAGCTGGGCTGGCGTGGCAAATTTGATTCGGTGCTGGCCAATGTCAGCGTGTTTCAGTCTTCCTCTGACCTGGGGGCGCTGCAAAGCTTTAACAATGGTCTGTCGCTGGCGCGTACCAAGGAAAAGGTGCACGGGCTGGAAGCCTCGATGGACTACTTCAGCAAGGATGACAAGCTGCGCACCGGCGGCTCGTTAACCTGGATGAAGGGCAAAGAGCAGCCGCAGGGCGCTGCCAGCTATCAGGTGCTGACGGGCTATCGCATTCCGCCGCTCAAGCTCACGGCCTATGTGGAATACCGCCCTGACGCCAACTGGAGCCATCGCCTGCAAGCCAGTTACTACGGTAGCCGGGACTACCGTATCAACAGCGTGAACGCCTTTGGGCGACGCGAGGTCAGCAGCTACACCACGCTGGACTGGATCAGCCGCTGGAAGATCGACGCCAAAAACAGTGTGGTGCTGAGCGTGGAAAACCTGCTGAATCGGCAGTATTACCCGCTGTATAGCCAGCTCATGCGCAGCAGCTCCAACACCAGCCGCTTGCCAGCTGCGGGCGCAGTGCTCAAGGTGGGCTACACGCATCGCTGGTAAGCAGGGGGACTTCATGCGTCAATGGCTGCGTTTGCTGCATCGCTGGCTGGGCTTGGCTGCGCTGGTTTTTTTGATACTGGCGGGTGCCACTGGCAGCTTGCTGGCCTTTGAGCACGAGATCGACGAATGGCTCAATCCTGAACTGCTGCGAGCGGACTGGACAGGGCCTGCATTGAATGCCAGCGAGCTGACCGAGCGCATCGAGGCGCAGGACGCCCGGTTGCGGGTGAGCTTGTTGCCACTGAACACCTTGCCGGGTCGCGCAGCAGAAGTGCAGGTGCAGGCCCGCAGCAAAGAGCATGTGCTGGGTTTTGACCGTCTTCTGGTCAATCCCTCGACAGGAGTGATTCTGGGAAGTCGAAAGTGGGGCGCCTGGGTGCTGGGCAGGGCGCACCTGATGCCTCTGGTGAATCGCTTTCACCGATCTCTGACAATGCCCCAGCGTTGGGGGCACTGGCTGATGGGCTCGGTGGCTCTGGTGTGGCTGCTGTTGTCGGTCGCGGGAGTGGTGCTGAGTTTGCCTGTGAAGCCATCGGCGCCAAAAAGTGTGCCTAGTAGCTTTTGGCGGCGCTGGAAGCCCGCATGGCAAATCAAGCGTGGAGCCAAAGGCTTTCGTTGGATGTTCGATCTGCATCGTGCACTGGGGCTTTGGATGCTGCCTTTGTTTGTCATGCTGGCCTTCAGCGGCGCCAGCCTGAACCTGGGTAACGAAATCTTCAAACCCGTGCTGGCCTGGTTTGGAAGCGTCAGCCCTCATCCTGTCAGCAGTTTGCCGGCCCACACCACGGGGGCGCAGCCCATGGCGCCGAGTGCCGCAGTCCAAAAATCCAGAGAGGGCTTGCCCTTGCGGGCGCGCAGTTTTGAGCCCTGGTACATCAGCTACATGCCGCAGCAGGGCGTATATCGGGTTGCGTTTCAAGAGCCGGGCTTTCGCGAGCAACTGTTTCGTGTGCGCTATGAGCAAGTCTTTATCGATGCACACACAGGCTTGCCCAAGGCGCTGTTTGGCTATGACAGCGGCACGCGCGCTGATCGATTTCTGGTCTGGCAGTACCCGCTGCATTCAGGCAAGGCGCTGGGTTTGCCCGGGCGCATTGTGGTGGGCTTGTCGGGCGTATTGCTGGTGCTTATGGCGATTGCGGGACTGCAGCAATGGCGCTTGAGGCGTCGTGCTGCAAACGCTGCACGGCAATCCTTGAAATAGCGGTGCGGCTGCGCATAAGAAAGAGGCCTGTGCAGGCGATTGCACAGGCCTGTTTTTGTGCCGAGGCGCAGCTACCGTGCAACTGCTTACTAGGGTTAACCCAAGCGTGTTTTCACTAGGCTGACGGCTTTCCTTCATGACAATCCGCGCTTCTAAAAGAGAGACAGAAAGCGCTACTCATGACAACTCAAGTCAATATGGAGGAGACCCGCTCTGCGCGCTTTGCTATGCGCTGCGCCAGTTGGGCGGAGAAGTGGTTCCCGGATTCGTGGGTGTTTGCCGTCGTCGGCATCTTTATCGTGGTGCTGGCTGCCTTTGCCATTGGCGCGCCGGCGGCTGAAACCAGCAAGGCTTTTGGCAAGGGTTTCTGGAGCCTGATTCCCTTCACCATGCAAATGGCGTTTGTGGTGATTGGTGGCTATGTGGTGGCCAGCTCCAAGCCCGCATCCAAGCTGATTCATTCCCTGGCCCGTGTGCCCAAGACCGGCCGTGGCGCCGTGGCCTGGGTGGCTTTTGTGTCGCTGACTGCGTCGCTGCTGAACTGGGGCCTGAGCCTGGTGTTTGGCGGCCTGCTGGTCAAGGCGCTGGCACGCCGCACCGACATCAAGATGGACTACCGCGCTGCGGGCGCTGCTGTGTATCTGGGTCTGGGCGCCGTGTGGGCACTGGGCATTTCGTCTTCGGCTGCACAGTTGCAGGCCAACCCTGCCAGCCTGCCCCCCGGCATTCTGGCGATTACCGGCGTGATCCCGTTTACTGAGACTATCTTCTTGTGGCAGTCTGGCGTGATGCTGGCGGTGCTGATGGTGATCTCCGTGGTCGTCGCTTACATGACGGCCCCTGGCGAGAAGTTTGCACGTGATGCTGCCCAGTGCCAGGTTGACCTGACCGAAGAAGCGGTGAAGGAAACCAAGAAGCCCAGCCGCCCCGGTGAATGGCTGGAATACAGCCCCATTCTTATCGTGCTGCTGGTGGCGCTGACGGTGGGCTGGATGGTGGAAGAGTTCTCCAGCAAGCCCTTTATTCAGGCGATTTCGGGTCTGAACACCTACAACCTGCTGTTTCTGATGACCGGTGCGCTGCTGCACTGGCGCCCACGCAGCTTTCTGGATGCGGTGGCGCGTGCTGTGCCCACCACCACCGGTGTGCTGATTCAGTTTCCGCTGTATGGCGCCATTGCCGCCATCATGACGGATGTGAAGGGCGTGGACGGTGCCAGCATTGCCCACCATATCTCCACCTTCTTCACCAGCTTTGCCACGCATGACACCTATGCGCTGCTGATGGGTACGTACTCGGCCGTGCTGGGCTTCTTCCTGCCATCGGGCGGTGGCAAGTGGATTGTGGAGGCGCCTTACGTCATGCAGGTTGCCAACGATCTGCACTACCACCTGGGCTGGGCGGTGCAGATCTATAACGCCGCCGAAGCGCTGCCCAACCTGATCAACCCCTTCTACATGCTGCCGCTGCTGGGCGTGCTGGGCCTGAAGGCGCGTGACCTGATTGGCTACAACTTTGTGCAGTTGCTGGTTCATGCGCCCGTGGTGCTGTTCCTGTTATGGTTCCTGGGGCAGACTCTGACCTATATCCCACCCGTAATGCCATGACCGACACTGCCGATTTGCTCTCCACTGAAATCAATGCCGAGATCAGCGCTCGCACCCGCCGTGCGCTGGCGGATGCGCGAGAGCGCGGCGTCAAGCTGGGCACAGCTGGCGCGGCCAATATTCGCGCCACGGTGGAAAAGCGCAAATCGGCAGCCGATGCGTTTGCCAAACAGCACGAAGCCTTGTTTGCACAACTGCAGGAACAAGGCCTGACCCACCGCGCCATGGCGGCTGAACTCAATGCCCGGGGCATTGCAGCAGCCAAGGGTGGCGAGTGGACGCATGGCCAAGTGCAGCGCATTCTGAACCGCTACGCAGACTGGAAGACGGGCGAAGCCTGAACTTCCAGCTTGTTGAAATAAAAAAGCCGTGCGGTGAAAACTGCACGGCTTTTGTTTTTAAGAATTCAAATTTGATAGCTGTCAGCGTTTAATCTAAAAGCACTTGGGGCTAATTTAAGGCTTATTCGGCGCTGCTGTCTGGCAGCAGCGGCGCACGCCACTCCAGCAGCTCGGCCAGGCGCTGCACAATCCAGCCCGCTTCAAGAGGGCTGACCACAGAGCCTTCGGCAGCCAGGCCCGCGTGCATGCCTAGCAGCACTTGTTCCTCAGATGAGTTGCCCGAGTGGTACAGCGTCTGCGCCTGCTCTGTCAGGTGGCAGGCCAGGTCTTCGCACAATTCATAGCGTGCAACCACCGTGCCAATGGGCTCAGACAGCTTGCCGCTGCGTGTGCGAAACAGCTCGGCAAAGCTCGGTGGGGGCTGAATCTGGCTGGTATCGTCCATGAGCGCGCCCCTTTTCAGCTTGGCTCGAACAGACGCTCGAAGCGGGCCAGATCATCTGCCAGCTCGCAGGTAATGAGCTGGCCCGATTTGTTGTCGTGCTTGCGGTGCGCGGCAAACAGTGTGGCCTTGCCCTTGAAGTTGTAGTCGGGCAGGTGAATCAGCTCATAGGGGTACGCCACAAAGAGCTGGAATTCGAAAATCATCCGGTGCTCGTTGCGGGGGGATGGGTACAGCGTGTACTCAGGCAAATTGATGGTTTGTGTGGCCATGGCGCAATGCTAATGCGCAGCACATGTCCATGCTGGCCTGCGACAATGCAGGCATGACTGCTGCACGTGTATCCATTCAGACCCAGGACTTTGATCTTTCCACCGAAATCGCCGCCTTGCGGGCGGGCGATGCCCGTGTGGGCGCGGTCTGCAGCTTTGTGGGCACAGTGCGCGATCGCAACGAAGGTGATGCGGTATCGAGCATGGAGCTGGAGCACTACCCCGGCATGACGGAAAAAAGCATCGAGGCCATCATTGACCGGGCGGTAGAACGCTTTGGCATTTTTGGTGCACGCGTCATTCACCGCATCGGCATGATGCAGCCCATGGAGCAGATTGTGCTGGTGGCTGTGACCAGTGCCCACCGTGGCAAATCGTTTGAGGCCTGCGAGTTCATCATGGACTACCTGAAGTCCGAAGCGCCATTCTGGAAAAAAGAGCAAACCGATAGCCGTGCACGCTGGGTGGATGCGCGGGTCAGCGATGAGCAGGCTTTAAATCGCTGGAAATAGACCAGGGTCTATTGAGAATTGAGCGGGGTCGCGAAGGGTTCTGGCCGCTTGCCAATCTAGGCGCGTGACGCCGTGCGGGTGCTCACCCGATGTATCCCCATAACGGGAGCGCAACGACGAGTGGCCAGCGGCCAGAGTCCTTCCCTTCGGGTTGCAGCGACAGGAGTCCGTCTGCGTTGTTGCATGCACTCGCAAGGCATGAGCATTGCTTCGGCCATGCGCCTAGCATCCAGCCTCCTGGCGCTGCAACGCGATCCCCGCCTAATTCTCAACAGACCCTAATGAATGCATAGCCGCCAGCACCTGTATTCATTGAGTTTCAGACGGTAAACCGACTGAAATCCAGTGAAGAAAAGCGGTGGATGCTATGCCTTTTGAAGTTTGCTGGGTTGCAGCCAGCGCGGCGGCCTGAAGACCAGCACATTGCCAGCCATTACCAGGGCCAGGCCCAGCAGCCCCGCAGCAGTCCACACATAGCCTTCGACCACTGCCGAGATATTGAGGGCCACGATGGGAAACAGCACTGTGGCGTAGGCGGCTTTTTCGGGTCCCAGCTTGCCCACCAGCGTGAGGTAAGCCGTAAACGCAATGACCGAGCCGGGAATGGCCAGATACAGCAGCGCACCGGTGTAGCGCAGGCTGGTATCAAAGCGCCAGGGCAGGCCTGCAATCAGCGCATAGGCCACCAGCAGCAGCGTGCCCGCCAGCATGCCCCAGGCATTGGTGTGCAGCGGTTTGTAGCCCAGCCCCTGCAGCGATGCGGAAAGCATATTGCCGCAGGAAAAGCACAGCGTGCCGCCCAGTGCCCACAGCAGCCCTCGCCAGCTGGCGTGATGGCCTTGCTGCAGTTCGGGCCAGAACAGAATGACCAGACCCGTCAGCCCCAGTGCGCTGCCCGCCATGACGTTCGGGGCCAGCTTGCGCCCATGGATGGCGCGTGCCAGAAAGGCGTTCCAGATGCTGGCGCTGGAGAAAACCACGGCCGCCAGCCCGCTGGTCAGAGTTTCGCTGGCGTGCATGAAGCACACAAAGTTCAGACTGAATAGGCACAGCCCCTGGCCCAGCACACGCGGGATGGCAGCGCCGCGTGGGACACGCCACTGGCGGGAGAGTAGCAGCCAGGCAAATAAAACGATAGCAGCCAGTCCAAAGCGGTAGGCGATGGAAAGCTCAACAGGCACCAGACCCAGCTGCATCTTGAGCGCAATCCAGGTGGAGCCCCAGATCAGCACGACCAGGGCATAGAGGGGAAGCATCATGGCAAATTCAATCAGGCAGAGAGTGTTTAAATCATGTGCGCTGAAGCCACTTGGGCATTGCATATTCCTGCGGTTTTGTGGCGCTGCAGCAAACCCGGCAGCAGGCCTGACGCCACAATGCATTCATGCCTGCCCCAGCCAATGCCTTGACCGCGCCTGTCTCGCCGCACCTCAGCGATGTGCTGGCGCAGTCGCGGGCACAGTTGCGGCGCAAGGCGGGCCTGAGTCAGGAGCTGTCACTGGCAATCTGGGCCAATCAGAACGACGAGGTGCACTACCAGCAGCAAGGGCATCACACGCTGTCGGTCTATCTGGCGGGCGGCCATGGGTCGCAGTTGCGGGACAATGCGGCCGCCCGGGGTGAGGCTGGCC
This sequence comes from Comamonas fluminis, assembly GCF_019186805.1. Classification (NCBI taxonomy): domain Bacteria; kingdom Pseudomonadati; phylum Pseudomonadota; class Betaproteobacteria; order Burkholderiales; family Comamonadaceae; genus Comamonas; species Comamonas fluminis. Next base: position 1,197,189 of record NZ_CP066783.1, read on the forward strand.
GGTTCTGTGTGTTTCCTGCGGGGCATGAATCCCGCTGGCTGGTGCGGGAGCCGGTGCAGTTTCTGCACCTTTATGTTTCGGATATCGCCTGGGCTGACCGTGTGGTGCGCCTGCTGGATGCCGAGCCCCGCAGCATCACACTGACACCGCACATCTATGCGCACAACCCGGTGTACGCACACTGGGCGCAGAAGCTGTGGCAGCTGGACTGGAGCTGCACCCACGAAGCCTGGCGGGCGGACTGGTTGAGCCAGTCTGTGCTGGACCAGCTGGTGTTGCAGTCGGCTGCGCCGCAGCAGCGCCAGAAGCTGGACAAGCCGCTGGGAGGCCTTTCATCGTTGGTGCGGCGCCGGGTGCTGGACTATGTGGATGCCCATCTGCCAGACAGCAAAGCCCTGAGCCTGCCCGCGCTGGCGCAGGTCGCGGCCTTGTCGGAATATCACTTTGCCCGCATGTTCCACCAGAGCATGGGCTGCACCGTGCATGACTGGGTGATGCAGCGGCGCCTGCAAAGCGCACACCAGCGCTTGCTGGCCAGGGGGCGCAGGCCCGGGCTTGAGCAACTGGCCTTGGAGACGGGCTTTTCCAGTGCCAGTCACCTGCTGCGGTGCTTTCGCCGGCAATTTGGTCTGACGCCTGCGCAGCTGGCCCAGCGCTGGCGCGATGCTGCGGTTTGATGTGCCTCAAAAAGCGAAGACGAAGGACAGGCGTTTGCTGATTTTTTGCGCAAGATGCTCTTGAAAATACCCGTACAGCTATCAGATAAATCGCAATGACTTTGATATGGAGCGAAAGCGACACACCATGCGAATTGACAAACTGACGACCAAATTCCAGGAAGCTCTGGCCGACGCGCAGTCTCTTGCGCTCGGTGCTGACCAATCCACCATTGACCCCCTGCACCTGCTGGTCGCCATGTTGCGCCAGCCCGATGGCCCCTCTGCGCTGCTGCAGCGTGCCAGCGGCAATGTGCAGCAACTGAAAAACCTGGCCGAGCAGGCCATGGCCGACCTGCCCCGCGTGCAGCAGCAGGGCGATGTACAGGTGGGCAGCGAGCTGGCCCGCCTGCTGCAGGCCACCGAAAAAGAAGCGCTCAACCGTGGCGACCAGTTCATTGCCAGCGAGCTGTTCTTGCTGGCGCTGGCGGATGCCGCAGGCTCGGCCACACGCGCCGGTGCCTTGCTCAAACAATGCGGCGTGAGCAAATCCAGTCTGGAAGCCGCTATCAATGCCGTACGTGGAGGACAGAAAGTGGACAGTGCAGAAGCCGAAGGCCAGCGCGAAGCGCTCAAGAAATACACGCTGGACCTGACCGAGCGCGCCCGCATCGGCAAGCTCGACCCTGTGATTGGCCGCGACGACGAAATCCGCCGTGCCATTCAGGTGCTGCAGCGGCGCAGCAAGAACAACCCCGTGCTGATTGGCGAGCCCGGCGTGGGCAAGACCGCCATTGTGGAAGGTCTGGCCCAGCGCATCGTGGCCGGTGAAGTGCCCGAGAGCCTGCAGGGAAAGCGCGTGCTGTCGCTGGATATGGCGGGCCTGCTGGCCGGTGCCAAGTACCGTGGCGACTTTGAAGAGCGCCTGAAATCCGTGCTCAAGGAAATTGCGCAGGATGAAGGTCGCATCATTTTGTTCATCGATGAAATTCACACCATGGTCGGCGCAGGCAAGGCCGATGGTGCGATGGACGCTGGCAATATGCTCAAGCCCGCGCTGGCGCGTGGCGAGTTGCACTGCGTGGGTGCCACCACGCTGGATGAATACCGCAAGTACATCGAAAAAGATGCTGCGCTGGAGCGCCGTTTCCAGAAGGTGATCGTGGACGAGCCTTCGGTGGAAGACACCATCGCCATCCTGCGTGGCCTGCAAGTGAAGTATGAGGCGCACCACAACGTCGATATTACGGACCCTGCTATCGTTGCTGCAGCAGAGCTGTCGCACCGCTACATCACAGATCGCTTCCTGCCCGACAAGGCCATTGACCTGATTGACGAGGCTGCGGCCAAGATCAAGATCGAGATGGACTCCAAGCCCGAGGTGATGGACAAGCTCGAGCGCCGCATGATTCAGCTCAAGATCGAGCGCGAAGCCATGAAGCGTGAAAAGGACGAGGCCTCGCAAAAGCGTCTGTCGCTGATTGAGGAAGAACTCGAAAGCCTGGAGCGCGAGTACGCCGATCTGGAAGAAATCTGGAAGGCCGAGAAGGCCAGCGCTCAGGGCTCCGAGCAAATCCGCAAGGAAGTGGACCAGCTGCGCATTCAGATCGAAGAGTTCAAGCGCAAGGGCGACTTCAACAAGGTGGCCGAGCTGCAATACGGCAAGCTGCCTGCGCTGGAAAAGCAGTTGCACGAAGCCCAGGTCAAGGAAGAGGGCCAGGACGGCGTGGCCACCAACAAGCTGCTGCGTACCCAGGTGGGCGCAGAGGAAATTGCCGAAGTCGTCAGCCGCGCGACGGGTATTCCCGTGGCCAAGATGATGCAGGGCGAAAAAGACAAGCTGCTGCACATGGAGGACAAATTGCACGAGCGTGTGGTGGGCCAGGAAGAGGCCATCAGCGCCGTGGCCAATGCCATTCGCCGTTCGCGCTCGGGTCTGTCCGACCCGAACCGTCCTACAGGCTCCTTCCTGTTCCTGGGCCCCACGGGCGTGGGCAAGACAGAGCTGTGCAAGGCGCTGGCAGGTTTCCTGTTCGACAGCGAAGACCACCTGGTGCGCATTGACATGAGTGAGTTCATGGAAAAGCACTCTGTGGCACGCTTGATTGGTGCGCCTCCCGGCTATGTGGGTTACGAAGAGGGCGGCTACCTGACGGAAGCCGTGCGTCGCAAACCCTATAGCGTGCTGCTGCTCGATGAGGTGGAAAAAGCCCACCCCGATGTGTTCAATGTGTTGCTGCAGGTGCTCGACGATGGCCGCCTGACCGATGGACAGGGCCGTACGGTGGACTTCAAGAACACCGTGATTGTCATGACCAGCAACATTGGTTCACATTTGATTCAAGCCATGGTGGGCGAGGATGCTGATGATGTGAAGGAAGCCGTCTGGGGGGAACTTAAAAACCATTTCAGACCCGAATTCCTGAACCGTATCGATGAAACCGTGGTCTTCCATGCACTGGACGCCAAGAACATCGAGGCGATTGCCAGAATTCAGCTGAAGCTGCTGGAAAGCCGTCTGCAGAAGATGGAGCTGAACATGCAGGTGTCCGAACAGGCTCTGGCCGAGTTGGCCAAGGTTGGTTTCGACCCCGTGTTTGGTGCCCGTCCACTCAAGCGGGCCATTCAGCAGCGTATTGAAAACCCGCTGTCCAAGTTGTTGCTTGAGGGAAAGTTCCCACCAAAGAGTACGATTGCAGTGACAGTGGACCCGGTCAATGAGCCGGGGGTGTTCCGGTTCGAGTCTGGGGCGGTAGCCTGAGGCCGAACGATAGAAAGGTATTGCTTTGAACGATTTCGCCACCACCGCAACCCGTTGGGCCGTCCGCATCATGCTGATGCTGGTGGGCCTGGTGTTCTTCCTGTGCCTGCTGGCAGTGGCTGCCTTGATTGCGGCTGCCTGGGGTGTGCGTGCACTGTGGGCCAAGCTCACAGGCCAGCCCGTGGTGCCCATGAGCTTTGGCTCCATGAGCCCGTTTGCCGGCTGGCAGACCGTGTACCGCTCGGGTGCAGAGTGGATGGCGCAATCGTCGGGCGATGCCGATGTCAAAAAAGATCAGCGTGAAGCCCGCTCGCGTCGTGGCGTGCTGCCCGGTAACGGTGAGGTGACCGATGTGCAGCCGCGTGAGGTGCATGAGTCCTGATCGACGGCTGAGCTGACTCTCGCCCGCAAAGAGCCTGCACTTGTATGTGTCAGGCTCTTTTTTTACGCTGTGTTTACTTCAACGCCATTGCGGCAGAGGTGAATTCCAATTCTTCGAGGGCACAATGGCTAAAAAGACACCCGAACAGAAGGCCGCAGAAGAGCGCCGATACATTGCAGCCTGTGGCGCGGCCAATGCGCAGGAGCTGGAGCCGTTTCTGACCGATCCGAATCAGGCCATTCGCGCAACAGCGGCGATGAACCCTGATGCGGATGCCGCAATTCTGGACCGCTTTGCCGATGACAGATTCTGGGGCGTGCGTATCGAAGTCATTCGCAATGCCAATGTGAGTGAAGCCACGCTGCGGCGCCTGCTGGAGCCGCGGCTGCCCAGGCGCGGCGTGGTGCACCATGCGGCGCGAGAGAAGCTGGAGGAGCGCGGCATTGTGTTTGGTGCAGACGGCATGCCACTGGACGCTGCGCCTTGAAGACTGGGCCGGGTGAGATTGAAAACAAGACGTGAACTGAGGGTTTGAAAACAGGCATGAACTACATGGACTTGCACCGCATTTTTGACTTGCAATACCAAGCCAGCCGCGCGCAGGTTGATGTGCCCGTGCTGGTGCGCCGCGAGCGTCTGCTGCGTCTGCAAAAGATGCTGGACGAAAACGCCGAATCGCTGTGTCAGGCAGTGCAGCAGGACTTTGGCGTGCGTTCCGAGCGCTGGACCGACATGCTGGACCTGATGCTGGTGCGAAACATGCTCAAGCACACGCTCAGGCATCTGGGGCAATGGTCCAGGCGCCAGCGCGTGCGCACGCCGCTGATGCTGCAGCCGGGCAAGGCCTGGGTAGAGCGCCAGCCGCTGGGGGTGATCGGGGTGATATCGCCCTGGAACTACCCGATTCAGCTGTCTCTGGCCCCTGTCATTACCGCTCTGGCTGCGGGCAACCGCGTCATGCTCAAGCCAAGCGAGCTGACGCCGCATACCTCGGCCAAGCTGGCGGAGTTGGTGGATCAGTTCTTTGCACCTGAAGAGTTTTGCGTGATTGAAGGCGATGTGGGCGTGGCCACGCAGTTTTCGGGGCTGCAGTTCGATCATCTGCTGTTCACTGGCTCCACGGCGGTTGGCCGGCGTGTGGCCCAGGCTGCCGCGGCGCACCTGACTCCCACCACGCTGGAACTGGGCGGGAAGTCGCCCTGCATCATTGCGCAGGACTGCGATATCGAGGCCGTGGCGCTGAAAGTGGCCTATGGCAAGTTGGTCAATGCGGGCCAGACCTGCATCGCGCCAGACTATGTGCTGCTGCCACGCGGCATGGAGCAGGCCTTTGCTGAGGCCTTCAAGGCAGCGGTGCAAAAGCTCTACCCGCGCATATCTGGCAACCCTGACTACACCGCCATCATCAGCAAGCGGCATCTGGCCCGGCTCAAGCAGATGCTGCGCCAGGCGCAAAGCCTGGGCGCACAGGTGCACTGGATGCATGAGGCCGCAGCCCCGGCAGCCGAGGGCGACAGCACCGCATGGGGTGAGGCGGTAGAGCGTCAACTGGCGCCTGCGCTGGTCTTTGGTACCACGGGCGAGATGCAGTTGATGCAGGAGGAAATCTTTGGCCCCATCCTGCCTGTGATCTCGTACGAGCGCATTGAAGACGTCATCAACGCCATCAACGCCAGCCCACGCCCGCTGGCGCTGTACTGGTTTGGCAATGATGAGGCCGAGCGTGATGCCGTGCTGACGCGTACCGTCAGCGGTGGTGTGTGCGTGAACGACACCTTGCTGCATGTGGCCCACGACAATCTGCCGTTTGGCGGCGTGGGCGACAGCGGCTGGGGCGCCTATCACTCAGAGCAGGGCTTTTTGCGCTTTGTGCACCAGAAGGCGGTCTTTGTGCAGTCTCGCTGGGCGGCGACTTCGTTGCTGTACCCGCCATTCGGTGAAAAGTTTGACCGGGTGATGGGCTTTATGCGTCGCTGGTTCTGAAGGCCAGCGAGAGCCATGAATGGCTTTATCGTCAGTTGAGACGATTTTCGCGCAATACGTTTGGTATCAAATAATGCGCAAACCCAAGATCAATGCGGGCTTTCTGCTCTAGTTTGGAGAGCGCATAGCACATAGCTTGCCATAGGGCAAGAAATAGCGAACAGCCGTAGTTGAGCACATGGCTAACAAGTGTGCCGCGTGCTAAATCTTTGAATACGTAGACAATTACGCCCTTTCTATTCTTACATGTTTCTGCTCCGGTTTTTCCATGTCTAGTATCCAGGTCCGTCCCGCTACTCTTCGCGATGCAAAAGCGATTGCCCAGATCCATACTGCTTCCGCACTGGAGGCTTATCGAGGTCTGGTTCCCGATGATCAACTGAAGGCCATGTCCTCGGTTGAAAAGCGTCAGGCTTACTGGCGCGAAGCTATTGAATACTGTGAGCCTCAGGTTCAGGTCGCCATTGATGGCGACAAGATCGTGGGCTTTGTCGGCTTTGACCGTTCGCGTGACGAAAAGTCCCGTCAGACCACTGGCGAGATTTGGGCTATCTACGCAGCTCCTTCTCACTGGAGCCAAGGCGTTGGCGTTGCCCTGTGGGACGCTGCCCGCGACGGTCTGCTGGAAGAAGGCTGCACCAATGTGACAGCCTGGATTCCACTGCGCAACGAGCGCGCTCTGCGTTTCCATGAAATGGCAGGCTTCAAGCGTGAAATGTCCACGGCCAAGACGGCTGTGATTGGCAGCATCAAGATTGAAGAAGTGCGCGTCAAGCGCCCACTGAACGGCTGATTGCCGTTGCTTTGAAAGACAGGCCGTGAAGACCCCTAGTAACAATGTCGCGGCCTCAGTCACCGCTCCCGCAACTGCTTTCGAACTGCTGCAATGGCAGAACGAAGACAAGGTCCAGCAGGCCTTGTGGCGCACCGAAAGCAGCTTGCCCAAACCCCGTCGCATAGAGCTTGCCGACGACACCATGCCCGCAGATACGGCGTTTCGCCATATCAGCGAAGGTGCGTCGCTGCTGTGGCGGGGCGATTTCCAGAACGCCCGCCAGCTGCTGCTGGCGCTGGGCCGCAGGCTGGATAAGAAGTCCAGCCGCAAGTCGCCCGCCAAGACGGAATTTCCCCACGCGTTTCACCTGTACCGCCAATCTCAGGCGCAGCGTGCGCGCATGCTGGCCAGCATTCTGATTGAGCTGGATGCGCAGTGGCATTGCGAACTGCGCCGTGCGCCCGACTGGCGTCAGGCCTGCAGTGAAAGCTGGGGCGCAGTACCCGTGCAAGGCCAAGCCTGCACGGTGCTGGTTCCGCTGCGTGACCTGCTGGGCGTGGTTGGCGCACACGAATGGCGCAAAAAAGGCGTGGAGATTGCCGCGCTGGATGGCGCCCGCATTCATGCCCACTACGGCGTTTTCTCGCCTGTGCGTGGCGAGTATCTGGAACTGGTTGCCTGGGCGCCCCTGCCCGCTGCTGGCGTGCAGCAGGCATGGGACATCGGTGTGGGCACGGGTGTGCTGTCGGCTCTGCTGCTCAAGCGCGGCGTCAAGTCCGTGGTTGCGACCGATACAAGCGAACGTGCTCTGGCCTGCGCAGGCGAAAACCTGCAGCGACTCGGTCATAAGGCTCAGGTGCAGTTGCAGCATGCGGATCTGTTCCCCGAAGGGCAGGCGGGCCTGATCGTCTGCAACCCGCCCTGGCTGCCGGGCAAGGTGGCATCGCTGCTGGATCACGCCATTTATGACGAAGACAGCCGCATGCTGCGCGGCTTTTTGCAGGGGCTGGCAGCACATTTGCTGCCTGGTGGCGAAGGCTGGCTGATTGTTTCCGATCTGGCCGAACACCTGAATCTGCGCAGCCGCGAAGAGCTGCAGGGCTGGATTGCTGCTGCAGGCCTGAAGGTGCTGGGCCGTGAAGAAACTCGCCCGCACCATGCCAAGGTGCAGGATGAGCAAGACCCGCTGCACGCTGCACGCGCTGCGGAAGTGACTTCGCTCTGGCGTCTGGCTGCTGCCTGATAGCCAGCAGCTTGGTGGCCGTAAAGCTTAAGCTAGGCTGGCTTCCATTTCGTTTTCTGTAATTGCAGTGGGCTCTGTGCTGGGCGGCTGTGCTAGCAGCGCCGAAAGCCGCTCGCGCAGCGATTCGGCGCGGTCTTGGCCAGCGTGCTTTTGCACGGCTTCCAGCAGCATCAGGCCGGCCTCTCTCAGCGCTGCCAGATCTCTGGCTTCCCGAAGCTGGGTGCGTAGTTGCTGGGCCAGTTCCTCATGGCGGTTGGCAAACAGGCGCTCACACATATCGAACAGATACATGCGGGTGCCAGCCATGTTGATGCTGGTGCTGGGTCGGGCGGGTTCTGAGTCATTGACCTGAGGGCTTGCCACGGGGCTTGCTTCAGGGGCTGCCTTGAGCGGGGCGATTGGCACCTGCGCAGATGGCGCCAAGGCTGCCGGCGCCACAGGCGGAGCGGTCTGCAACTGCAGATAACCTTGCTCCACCAATTGCCGTGCCAGTTCGGCATGATCGCTACCCAGCATGCGCTGCAGATCGTCCAGGCTTTTGCCGCCCGCCATCAGAAGCACCGAGCGTGCGCGCTGCGGCAGTTGGCGCGAGCCAGGCTGCAGTTCTTCAAGGGCTTTGGCGGTTTTTTGCAGAAGCATGAAACTCAGTCGCAATGTGTGTGAAATATTGTTATCTGCGCTATTGCACCCTGCCTCTGTGACAGACATGTGAATGCCCGAGCATTGGGCTTGCGGGGCCGCTGGCTACTTCTGAATCAATAGCTGCTAGCGCTTGATGAATAAGCGCTTGGGGCTATTTTTATATGTATTTGAAATGAGACTGCTGCTTGCGCCCATGGAGGGGCTGCTGGATTTTGTGCTGCGCGACGTGCTGACCCGTGTCGGTGGTGCGGATCACTGTGTCTCCGAGTTCATTCGCATCAGCGGCACGCTGCTGCCGGACAAGGTCTATCTGCGCACCATGCCCGAGCTACGCAATGGCAGCAAGACGCTGGCCGGTGTGCCTGTGCGGGCGCAGTTGCTGGGGTCTGACCCTGTCAGCATGGCCGAGAACGCCGCCAATCTGGCACGGCTGGGCCCGGAAGGCATTGACATCAATTTCGGCTGCCCTGCCAAGGTGGTCAACCGCCACGGCGGTGGCGCTTCGCTGCTGCAGGACCCGGCACAGATTGCCCGCGTGGTGGAGGCGGTGCGCAAGGCTGTGCCAGCGCATTTGCCGGTATCGGCCAAGATGCGCCTGGGCTTCAATGACCGCCTGCTGATGACCGAGTGCGCCCAGGCCATGGAGCAGGGCGGTGCCTGCGAAATCGTGGTGCATGCCCGCACCAAGCTGGATGGCTATCGGCCGCCTGCGTACTGGGAAGAAATTCCGCGCATTCGTGAAGCCGTGGGCGTGAATGTGGTGGCCAATGGCGAAATCTGGACGGTGGAAGAGGCACTGCGCTGTCGTGAGGTTTCGGGCTGTGACGACTTGATGCTGGGGCGTGGCATTGTGGCTGACCCGGGGCTGGCACTGGCGGTGCGCGCTGCGGTGGAGCAGGGGGTGAGCAGTCAGGGTGCAGGCATTGACTGGCTGCAGCTGGTGCCGCAGGTGCAACGCTTTTGGGAGATGGTTTGCGAGGATCTGGAGCCGCGCCAGCGGGCTGGGCGCCTCAAGCAGTGGCTGAACCTGATGCGCAGGCGTTTTCCGCAGGCGGAGGTCGCCTATCAGGAAGTGCGCACGCAAACCGATCAGCGCGCCATCAGCGATTGGGTGGCGGCCTTGCCCAAGCGTGATTTGCAGCAGGAGTGGCACTGGCCGCAGTCAGAGCGCTCTACAGCAGACTGTCTGGTGCCAGAGGCCCAATCAGCTGCAGCATAAGGCGCAGGGGCAGGCTGGCATCGGGCTCGGTGCGCGCGTCGCTCAGACCGCTGTCCTGCGGGGCGCGCCAGACCAGTTTGCCACTGGGGTCCAGCTGAACTCTCCAGCTGTTTTCAGGCAGGCTCTCGTCAATGCTGCTGGTGGCCAGTTTGCTGAAGGTGCGGCTGGCAATCAGCACGGCAATCTCGGTGTTCTGCAGTTGAGAGCGCATGTCCAGATTCATGGAGCCGATGACAACCAGGCGCCCGTCAATCACCAGCAGCTTGGAGTGCAGCATGGCCCGTGAGGCCCCCCCGCTGCTGCCGCTGGAACCTGTGCTGCCCGCACGAAGGGCGGAGCGCACATTGGCGGCTTCGCTGCGCATTTCATGCAGTTCAATGCCCATCTGCAGCAGCGTTTTGCGGTGGCGTGCATAGCCTGCATGGGCCAGTGGTGCATCGTTGGATGCCAGTGAGTTGGTCAGGATGCGGATACGCACGCCGCGGTCACGTGCGGCCCGAAACGCCTGCATGATTTCTGTGCCGGGCACAAAGTAGGGCGAAACCACCAGCAAGTCGTGCTGAGAGGTTTTGATGAGTGCCAGCAGCCCATCTACCACCGAGTCTGCATGCACAACAGGGGCTGCACCGGCCAAGGCACTGGCCTGGTTGTTGACGCTGGCATGCGAGTGCAGAGGTATGACGCCTGCACTGCCTGCAGCGTGTTCGCCGCCGCTTTCATCGCTTTCCGTGGGAATTTTTGCAGGGCTGTCGGCCAGCACCATGGCCTGCGCCCAGATCCACGGGAGCTTTTGCAAATCCAGGGCCTGGTCTTTCTGACTTTGGGCGTCCTGGGCGTCTGCCGGCTTGTGTGGCTGGGCATCTTCTCGCTCGAATTGAGTGCGAAGCTTCAGCAACTCATCTTCGCTGATCAAGGACTGCACGGGATAGGCGCGCACATTGTTCCAGTAGCTGTCAAAGCTGCGCGACAGGTCTTTGACCACAGGGCCGGCTGCCAGCACATCGACATCCACAAAGTTGCCATCATTCGATGCGTCGAAATAGGCGTCGCCCAGATTGCGCCCGCCCATTACGCCCATGGCGTTATCAGCCACAAACAGCTTGTTGTGCATGCGCTGCTGGGCGCGCTGAAAGTCCGTCAATATGCTCCAGGCACGCCCCAGGCTGGAGCCACGCGAACCCGCCAGCGGGTTGAACATGCGCATTTCCACATTGGGCACAAAAGCCAGGCGCATGACCTGTGCATCAGGGCCTGTGCTGTGAAAGTCGTCCAGCAACACCCGCACCCGCACACCACGCTGTGCGGCTTTCACAATGGCGCGCAATAGTTGTTCGGTACTGTGGTCCGCATGAATCGCGTAGTACTGCAGGTCCAGTGTTTTCTGCGCGCCCTGAACCAGCGCCAGGCGGCTGCTGTAGGCATGCTGCGGGCCAGACATCAGCACAAACGCAGATGTGCCAGGGGCAGCTTTGGCGGGTCTGGCTTTGCTCACCAGTGCGCCCAGGCGCGTTTCCTGTGGTTTGGCAAGTGCCGCAGAAACAGGTCGCTCCACGTTTTTGGGTAGCGGTGCCGCGCAGCCCGCCAACAGCAAGGTGAAGCTTGCAAGCCACAGGCCTAGCATGTGGCGTGAGCGGCCCGCGATGCGGGTCTTGAATGAGGACGAGGGCGGGGGCGGCATGTCTGATTTGTAACCTATGAACGTAAAGGTAAGCTGTCAGACAGTGCCCGGCCACACCGGGCTTGAAAGGCTTAAAACGCCGATCGCCCTTGCACTCTGGCCACGATGCGCAGATCAGGGCCTATGCGCGCCACATTCTGCAGCTCAAGCTGAACGCCTTCGCCAAGCTGCTCAAGCGGGCCAAAGTTGGCAATGCCCATGGCGCCGGTGCCCAGCAGCTTTGGGGCTTGATAGAAAAGAAACTCATCGACCAAGCCTTCACGAATCAGCGAGCCATTGAGTTTGAAGCCCGCCTCTACATGCAATTCGTTCGTACCGCGCTGGGCCAGTTCGCGCAGCATGCTGGTCAGATCAACCTTTCCCGCTGCATTGGGCATATGAATAACCGTAGCGCCTAGCGCTTGTAGTGGCTCAATCCTGGATTGATTCTGGCTGCAGGTGTAGATAAGACAGCCGCTAGGTGCTTTCAAAACATGAGCATCCAGCGGCATATCCAGCTTGCTGTCCACCACGGCAATACGGGGCTGGCGCGGTGTATCAAGGCCACGCACATTCATGCGCGGGTTGTCTTCCAGCACCGTGCCAATGCCCGTGAGAATCGTGCAGGCGCGTGCGCGCCAGCCATGCCCGTCGGCACGCGCTTCGGGGGAGGTAATCCACTGACTTTGGCCGTTGTGCAGAGCGGTCACTCCATCGAGCGAGCTGGCCGCCTTCATGCGCACCCACGGCGTTCCGCGCACCATGCGGCTGAAAAAGCCAATATTGAGCTCGCGCGATTCAGCGGCGCCTGGGCTAACTTCCACGGTAACGCCTGCTGCTTTGAGTCGCTCAAAACCACGTCCGGCTACTTGCGGGTTGGGGTCGGTCAATGCGCCAACCACCTTGCCAATGCCCGCTGCAACCAAGGCATCGCAGCAAGGCCCTGTGCGCCCTTGATGCGAGCAAGGCTCCAGCGTCACATAAGCCGTAGCGCCGTGCACATCATTGCCCTTGGCGGCTGCATCGCGCAGCGCCATCACCTCGGCGTGCGGGCCGCCAGCTTGCTGAGTGAAACCCTGGCCGATGATCTGGTCAGCGCTGTTAACGATCACGCAGCCAACGCGTGGGTTAGGAGAGGAAAGAAAAAGCGCCTGAGCAGCCTGCTCAAGCGCTTTGTTCATGAAATGGGCATGGTCGTTCATTACGCCCAATACTAATCGCAATGAACAAGGCTCTGCGGCCGGATATTTTCTGAATGGTTTGGGCCGGAAAACTCAGCCGCCAGCGGTGGCGATGCAACTGCTGTCACTCGAGGGCTTGCATGCCCTGATGCGTCCAGTGCGGGCGACGATGACCAGTCGAGTTTGTTCACCGCTGCTTGCGGCGGCAACGTCATTGCGCTGTATGGTCAATGCGAGATTGGCGGGGCCGGTTGCAATCCCTGAGACGACGACAGTGCGAGCATATCCGGCGCTATCAAAACTGATGTATGGACTTGAGCTTGCCGCATTGCCATTGGCACTGACAGAGATAAAGCTGGCAACAGCGGGCTGTGTCTGCACAAGTGTGTCGACACCTTCGGTATAGGCGTTGTCAGCGTTCATATCGACATAGACATTCCAGCCACTGCTCCAGGTCGTGCCATTGGCTGGAACCACAAAGGCGCTTCGACCTGTCTTCATGGCTTCGCCTCGCGCAGCATTGATGGAGCCGACTAGCTTGTTGGCGAGGCTGGTTAGCTCAGAATTACGCTGAAAAGCCGTAAAGCTGGGGGTGGCAATTGAGAGCAGTACAGCAAGTACCGCAATGACCACCATCAACTCGATCAGCGTGAAGCCTTTGGAGAAAGCGCTTTGATTACTCATGGCCAGCACAGCCTTGGGTTGGTGCCAGATGCGGTTCCGGTACAGCTCTTGACCCCTGTGCTGGTCATCTCCAGGTTGCCTGCTTTCGGATCTGCGCCGATGGGAGTGGCAGTCACGCGCACGCAATTCGCAATGGAGAGCGTGCTCCCGCTGGTAGAGCCTGCACAGGTGCTTGCGGAAAGCAGGTGACTAGCATTGCTGATGTTCTCGCCTGCAAAAGTCTTAAATGGTACGTTTGAAGCTGTCACACCTCCGCAGGCTGTCGCTGGCGAGGGAGTAGATGCTGACGCAACACCTGCACTGTTTGTCGTAAACCCGAGATAGCAATTGCGCTGCGTCATATAGCGCTCCTCTTGCTGCAAAAGCTCGATCAGGGCGGAGCGAGCCTGGGCTCGCTTTCCTTTCAAAACCGACTCTGTATATGAAGGGTAGGCAATGGCAGCAATGATGCCGATGATGGCAACCACAATCATCAATTCCAGCAAGGTGAAACCAGAGATTTTTGGATTTTTATGGGTATTGATATTCATGGTGCATTCTTCATATCTTGGTAACTTTGAATCTGACGCCAGCTAAGGCGTCCAATGGCTTCAGAAATCTGAATAGATTGACCGCTAGAGGTGATTCCTGACTGACCAACACTCAATCCGCGTTTGGTAGTGATGCGGGTTCGTCTGCCTGTGCTGTCGCTTTGTGAAACCTGGGTTTCCGCTGAATTCGCGAAGAACACTGGTGGCCCTTGAATCCCGACCGTGGATTGAACATACTGCGCAGTACCAGTGCTGGCATTGAAAATATATGCATTGCTACTACCTTGATTGGCCGCACAACTGTCAGCTGTTGCACCAGATGAGCCCGGAATGACAGTGTTGAATGAGCCATTCAGAAGCTCAAGGTCAACAATGTTGCCAATAAGCTTTTCGCCAGAAGCAGGAAAATCAAAGTACCAGCCTGAACGTTTTGAAGTATCTGTAGCAGAAGAGGCTCTACCCCATTTGAAAGCAGGGACAGTAATAGTTTTTTTGGAGGTATCTACCGTTGCTTGCACAAGTCTGCTTCTTCCTGCAATAGCCCCATCTGTTGCTGTTGATGTGTCTATTGCAGTGGAATTGTTATCAAATATAACGTAAAAACTATTCGTTGTTGTGGAGATGTTGTCTGATGGTTCAATATACTTTCCCGTCCCAAATGAGACGTAAAAAGTCTCAACACCAGAAACCAGTGGCCCTGTGAATAGGGTTGGTGCAGCAGTAATGGCTTGGGCCTTGGGTGTCGTGCTGCCATCGCGAGCAATATATAGTGGTGCTGCTGATGTAGATGTGCCACTTCCGCGTCGGATGTCGGAAAGGTTGTTTAAGTCCCAAGCAGTTGTTGCCTTGTTTTGAAAGCGAAGCTTCCACAAATTTCCATAAAAATCACCAGCATAGATATCCGTAACCTCTCCTTGGCTCCCGTACAGTGCAGAGAAATTGGCAACACCAGTTGCTATTGTCGGTTTTAAATTTGAATCTGCTGGTAGTGAGACTTTAAAATAGTTCGTCCCTAATGCCCATGCGGAGCCTAGAGCTTTATCAAGTGCCAACAAGAAGATTGCTGGGTTTCCAGTGCTGCTGAATGGACCATTGGCTGATTCTGGAACATAATTATTCACACCGCTACCAACCACCACAAACCAGCGGTATGTGGAAGTTGCAGCGTCGCCGCTGGTTTTGAATTTCAAAATTTGTGGTTTACCAATAATTTGACCAAGGTCTGCGTCATCAGATCGTGTGAATTCCCACATCACATTACTGGCTGAGAAACTCGCTGGGTTACTAACATCCAAGGCGAAAATACCAGAACCACCACCACCAGTGCCTCCGGTCAAGACAGTTTTCCAATCAGAGGCAGTGCCGTTGTTGGCTACTTGAGCCTCTCCAATTGTCAACGGCCCATCTACATAATTTTTATGGTTGTTGATGAAGCTGGTGTCTGTTAATGCTGCAAGTTTGGAGCCCAACCAGCTTGGGATATATGCAAATAGTTCATTGCCGTTATTAGCGTTGAATGAATGCAGCATGCCATCATTCGCTCCAACAAAGACACTTGGGGTACGATTTTTATATTGATCGTTAAAAGCGGTATAAGCAGTTCCTGTGAATGCTCCAGTAGCAGCTCCTGAATAAACAACATTTGAATTTACAATATCACCAAGTAAGCTGCTGCGCACCCGGAATGGATTACCTTCGAGAGATCGGTCACCACGAATGTAATTTAAGCGTTGCTGTCCTCTTGTATCTCCGGTTGCCGTGGGATTTAACTTTCCTAAGTCAGACTTCAATTGCGTGCTGATGGCATCCCATGTAAAGTTGGTAGCGGCTGGATTGGAGGCCGAACCAGTAGAGCCAACAACAATATTTCTATTGGAGGCAGGTGATGTCATTACATTGAGTTGAGCAGATGCACTCCATAAAGGAGCAGATGTTGTCAGTGCATTGCTGGTGTCTGTGCTGACAGGAATGGCCTGAACATCACCACTCCAGTTGCTGGTGTCAAATTTCGCAGAATAAAGAACTGCTCCTGTGGTGCTTGAAATAACGCTGGATGATGTTGAAACACCTGCAATGCTATTCGCTGCAGTGGCCGCTCGGCTAAAAATTTCATCAAAGGCACTCAATACACCTCGCGCCTTGCTTTGGAGATAATAGGTTGATGCCTCGCCTGGATCAGTCAACTTTTGCCAAACATTATTGTTGTTTATTGCATCTTGTTGTTTAAATGGATTGCCCCATGTATTATAGGGGCGTCTGCTCTGATTGGATGGATCGCTTTCAAAGCCTCCATATTTTGAAGCCATGAAAAACTGATTTTTTGTTTTTCGATATGTATCATCATTAGATGATCCATTCTCATTCACGTCAAAGAGATAGGTTTTTACGCGAAGGCCTGGGCGTTTTTTTGTTCCGACATCTACTGTCCAGTCGACTCCTCGAATATCATGAGTATGTGCCCAATAGGCATATCCCATAATTTGGCTGGTTTGAGTGCTTGAAGGAACATTGTTGTTGGCCGCATTTGGGTTGCTGCTGGATCGAGTTACCCCCTGTCCATCCAAATAGTTCGTGGAAATACCTTTTTCAAAATTTTGAACGAGGCTGTGCCATGTTCTGAAGTCAGGGACATTGCCAGATTTGTTGTCAGTCGTGGGAATATTTCTCCAGTTTCCATCATGAGTATTGACATCGCCAATAACGACAATATTGCTTTTGAGGCAAGAGTAGTCGGATGTGTCACTTCTGGTTCCGCCATATGGGTCTTCCCATGTTGTATACACTGGGAAACCATCCTTTAAGACATCAGTTAAGCCGCTAATGGCATCATTGGTGGGTGGAAGTCCTTGCAAATAGCGAAGATTTTGGTAATACATTTCTCCAACAGGATCATAATATTTATATCTGCCAGGAGTGGGGCCTGTTCTTCCAAATTTATTAAGATAGTTAATGACGCCGCTTATTTGCATAGAGTCATTTTCTGGGTTGTCAATAAAAACACCTGTATTGGAATTCCACTCGGCTTTAGGGTTGCCACCAGTCGGTGTATTATCTTGACCATTTTCGTTGTAGGTTTTTGTTCCTACATATTTCATTGGTGCTCTGAGTACGCCACCATAACGTCCATTATTGTAGCTGGCAGTTTGATCCATCAAATACCCAAAGGCAGCTAGGCGTAGTTGATCGCTATATTTTTGAATTACGCCTGTTGGTTTATAATTTCCATTCGGGTATTGGCGGCAAAGATTGTAATCTCTATTGTCTTGAAGGACTCCATTGGTCGAATTGCATACTTGAACTCTGGAATAGAAGTAGCCATCGCTATTGAGTGTATTTGGGGCTGAAGATGAGGTCGGTTGCCATAAGCCAGAATAGCTTCTTACATAACATCTTTTGAGGGTGCCAGAGGCAGGGTCTGAAATCCCTCCTTTAGGGGACCCGGCGCCAGAATAGTAGCAGTCAATGCCGCCGTTGGCTGGCAATACTGTCCAACGTGTGTCGGTGCCATACCAAACTTCTTTTGTTCCCGTGAAGTAATAAGTATCATTTTCTACACCCAGTTCAAGCATATTGCTTGGAAGATTTCCGCTGAATGAAACTTGCGGTCCTTTTTGTATGTTCGACAGACTTGGTCCACCAAGCGTATAGTCGAATATTTGATTGCAGGTACCAGAGGAGCTGTTGCCTGCTTTGAAATAAATTCTATTTAATGTGTTGCCAACAAAAATGCTATTGGTGCCTGCTGCTGTTCTCATTGCAGTAGGGACGGCTCCAAAATAATCCCCGTTGTTTCTCAGAAGTTGTTTGGCTGGGAAATTGCCGGTATTCCACATGCATACGGGGTCTCCATTAGGGATAACTGCACGTTGTAAAATAGTTAGAGTCGGGCTATCAATGTAGCGGTCGCCTCCTGACAGTGCCAGTCGAAGCATATCAATCGCTGAACTGCTGGACCAGTTTAAAAAATTACCACTGAAGGCGTTTTCGCATTTGCGCGATGTTGCTGGCCCAGTTCTGTCAAATCGTTTGTAATCTGCTAGTGTTTTGCCCGTGGCCACTGTTTCGCTGGGGTTGTTGTTATAGCTATAGCAGCTTTCTGCATCATAGTAGCCGAGATACTCATCAGTGTTACTGTAATTGTTGACAGCATCATTGGATCCTCTTGAGACATATTGCGCACCAACTGTTGGGTATTCAACCGATAATGCTAATGCCATGGCTGGCTTGTCGATAGTGGCTGCTGCATATAGCGGCTCATTTGCTAGTGCAACTGCAGGAATATTCGGTGGGGAAGCTTGACCGTATACTAAGAGGGCGATGGCTGCAATGGGCAGCACAGCTGTACAGGCTAGCCATGTACTTAATTTTTTTGGGGCCAAAGTTTTCCCATTAGTAATTTTTTTTATATGCTCTTGCTTTAGGCTAAATAAATTAAATATTTTCATGATATTAATTAATTTCGATAAAGCATTTGTACAACTGCCTGGGTTTGAGGGTTGGGGCCAAATCCCATTGCTGTAACGCGGTATATATATTTTGGGTTTTCGGATGGGTTGCGAGTTCTGGGGCTGCTACCAGGATCTAAGATGGCTTCAATCACATATCTTGGAGATCTTGCGGGTTGTGTGCCTGCGCCACCCGCAGGAAATGCTCGTCCTGTATAGGTTCCAAAAGCCGTAGTTGATGCACTATTGCTTGTGTCTGTGAAATCAACAGTTAACCAAGCTGGCTTTCCAGACAAATTGAGTGCGCATAGACCAATGGATGTGGAACTGTTGCCACAATTTTGGATAAATTTATTTATATCGGTTTTTCCAATGGTAAATATTGAGTTTCTCTTGTTGGTTGAGCTTGCCGGCATCCCTTCTATATCAAATTCTGCATCAACCAGGGCAGCTTCTCCAGCTTGCCAAGCAATTTGATAATCTCTGTCATTTCTGGCGCTTTTTTCAGCCATCATGGATATTTGTATTGCGCTTACGCCGAGAATTGAGGCAATGACAAGTATGAGTAGAACAACAATAAGTGAGGCTCCCTGTTGATAGGAGCTTTTATTTAAATGGATCGAAAAATCACAATATTTCATGACTACAGATCTCCCTGGTAATTGCGCAGGTGGATCGTGAAAGTGACGACTTGACGCAGGCGGCCGTCTACTGTTGGGGTGAAGGTCGTACCGGGATCTGAGGTGGAAGCAAATGCGCTGCCAATTGCTGCGGTAGCGGCAGATTTGGCGGCTCCCAGCGGGTAAAAAGTTTGGCTGCTTTTATCAATGGCCGTACCAACTGAAGAGCGGAGCACCATGCCTATACGGATGCTGCGCACCCGTTGCCAGTTGGCATAAGTGGCGGGATCGTTGCCATTGACTGTAATCTGATCGGCCCTCAAGTAGCGCTCAGGAACGGAGTCGGCGGTGCTCGCTGCGATAGGAACGGTTGTGTTTCCAGGGGCGATTCCGTCAACGCCATAAAGCACCTGAAAATTTTCAACGCCTTGAATCAGCGGCTGTGTGTCATAAGGTGCGGTGCCTGTTGCCGATCGGGAGCACATGAGCGAAGGCTCGCCATCAGATCCGACACCCACATGCAAAATACTGACCATGCGATCGTCGCGACTGGAGGGGGGGGCGGTGGAGCCGATTCCCATGCAGTCAATCATGGTTCCGTCCGAAGAAGTGGAGTTGTCTGATGTCGTGTTGGTTTGGTAGCGCAGTACCAGAATGTCGCTGCCGTAGCCCACAGAGTTTGCAGTGCGAGTCGTGCCTGCATCCCATGTGCTCGCGCTGGTTCGTGATGCATTGTTCAGGCCAAACACATTGGGGGCGGATACGGAAATGCCATCTACATTTGAGCTCTGCTGTGTTGCGGCATATTGCAAGCTTTTGAATCCCACCTGAACACCGACACGCTGCAAGGTGTCCTGGGCAAAGCGGGCGTTGTCGCGTAGCTGGGCAGCTGCATCTACATTGGTGAAGCCTTGTCTGGCAACAAACAATGCTCCTGCTGCCGCGATGGCGATCAGCAAGGCGATGACCATGGCGACCAAGAGTTCCACCATGGTCAAGCCGCCTTGCCTGAAGGCAGAGAGGGAGGGGCGGTATGCTTTGTTCACTGGCTGTTCCCGCTGGTGACCGGAAGAATGAGCCCGGGTCGTGAACTGGTATCGGTGGTCTGCTCCAGGGCATTGGCGCCGGTCAGGGTTTTATTGGTGCTGGCCTGTGTCCATCCGATCTTGATGTAAATAATTTCGTTGGCCCCTGTGGGGGTGCAGTTCCACTGAGGAAGGCCATCGCTGGTAAAAGGCGTTGCATCCAGGCAGACAGAGACGCGGGCGCTTGGCAGGGTGGCGTCGACACGAGCAAGCCAGTCCGTCATTTGGGCTGACGCGATGTCAATCGTCGATGAGCATCCCGTGCTGGCGTTGCTGACGCTGAGGCAGTAGGAGGGCGAACTGAGATTGAGGCTACCTGTTGCAAATGTGCCCAGATAAGGGTTTGCTGCAGCAGTGGGTTTGACGGCGATTTGTCGATTGCCGCGCATCATCTCCGCCAGTTCTCTGGCAAGCGATGTGGCCTCGCTTTGCAGGCGAGCTTCGCGGTTGGATTGCAGAGCGAAGGCTTGCATGCCAACCATCCCAAGTAGGCCGAACGAAAAAACAATAATGGCGACCAAGACCTCAATCAGAGTGAAGCCTTGGCTGCTTGCTCTTTGAATGGAGCGAGGAGGCGTTGGCCGTCTTGTTGGCGAGGGTTTCAGCATGTGAACATGCTAATGAGCCTGGCTTTATAGAGGCTACCGCTGAGTGCCTGGATTCAACCGTTTAGCCAGATTGAGTCTGGAGTTACCGCCTGCTACTCGGTTGCCTTTGCGTATACCCCGCACAAGCCCCGGAGTTCGGTCTACCTTGGCACTCTCTGTACAGCCTGCGGTCACGCTCCGCAGTCGATTCGTCTGAACTGCTGCGGATGTTCTGAATTTTGACTCTGCCGCTATGTGCTTTGCGTGCGGCCAAGCTGTCTGTTGCCAGCGTCAAGACCAGTAGCGATGTGGCCAGAGTGGCCCACAGGCGTGGGGTGAGGTGAGCTTTCTGGTGAGTCATGGCAGGTCCTTGGTGAAGGAGTGGCAGTCCATTGCACAGCCTGTGCTTGGGGTTGGCAATATGGGTTTGCGTGTGCTCTGACTTGGGGAGTGGCGGGGAAATAGGCTCTTGTTATAATCGACAGGTTTTGCATGGTGCAAGACGCACGCTGAGGCCTTTCCAGTCTTGGCGCAAGTAACCAAGGTGCTCCTTGCTGAGTGCCAAATCCTAAGGAAAACAAAATGATCGCTGCCGATAAGAAGGCTGAAGTTGTCAAGGCCAATGCTCGTTCCGAAAACGACACTGGTAGCCCCGAAGTGCAAGTGGCTCTGCTGACAGCTCGCATCAACGAACTGACTCCCCACTTCAAGGCTAACGCCAAGGACCACCACGGTCGTCGCGGTCTGCTGCGTATGGTGAGCCGTCGCCGCAAGCTGCTGGACTACCTGAAGTCCAAGGACGCTGAGCGTTACACCGCACTGATCGCTAAGCTGGGCCTGCGTAAGTAAGCACGGTGAAAGATCGAAACGCCTGAGTTAGATTGCCTAGCTCAGGCGTTTTTTACTTCGGAGTTCGCAAAACAGAGCGAAGCTGTGTCATTCCAATGCTGTCCAAGCTGCAGCAATATTGATAGCGCCTAGCGCAGCACTGGAATGGCATCGTGTTCTGTTTGCACTCCAAATCAAGGCTGGATGTGCGCATCCAGCTATTCATAAAGGAGTCTCTATGACCATGTTCAATAAAGTTACCAAGACTTTCCAATGGGGTCAGCACACTGTGACCATGGAAACTGGCGAAATCGCTCGCCAGGCTTCCGGTGCCGTGCTGGTCAATATCGACGACACCGTGGTGCTGGCCACTGTGGTGGGCTCCAAGATCGCCAAGGCTGGGCAGGACTTCTTCCCGCTGACGGTTGACTACATCGAGAAGACATACGCCGCAGGCAAGATCCCCGGCAGCTTCTTTAAGCGTGAAGCCAAGCCTTCGGAGCTGGAAACCCTGACCTCGCGTCTGATCGACCGCCCCATCCGTCCTCTGTTCCCCGAAGGCTTCTTCAACGACGTGCACGTGGTCATCCACACCATCTCGTTGAACCCTGAAGTGGACGCCGACATCGCCGCCATGATCGCCACTTCGGCGGCTCTGGCTGTGTCCGGCCTGCCTTTCAATGGCCCCATCGGTGCAGCCCGCGTGGGTTACATCAACGGCGAATATGTGCTGAACCCCGGTCAGACTCAGCGCAAGGATTCGCAGATGGATCTGGTCGTTGCTGGTACCGAATCCGCCGTGCTGATGGTGGAATCCGAAGCCCTGCAACTGCCTGAAGAAGTGATGCTGGGCGCTGTGGTGTTCGGCCACGAGCAAGGTCAAATTGCCATCAACGCCATCCACGACCTGGTGCGTGAAGGCGGCAAGCCCGCATGGGACTGGACTGCGCCTGCCAAGGACGAAGCCCTGATTGCCAAGGTGACCGAGTTGGGCGAAGCCAAGCTGCGCGCCGCCTACCAAGAGCGCAACAAGCAAGTGCGTACGCTGGCTTGCCGCATGGCCTACGCCGACGTGAAGGCCGCTCTGACCGAGCAAGGCGTGGCGTTTGACGGCGTCAAGGTCGAAGGCATGCTGTTCGACATCGAAGCTCGTATCGTGCGTTCGCAGATCCTGGCTGGTGAGCCCCGTATTGATGGCCGCGACACCCGCACCGTGCGTCCTATCGAAATCCGTTCTTCCGTGCTGCCCCGCACTCACGGCTCGGCGCTGTTCACCCGTGGCGAGACTCAGGCTCTGGTGATCTCCACTCTGGGCACCGAGCGCGATGCACAGAAGATCGACGCACTGGCTGGTGAATACGAAGACCGCTTCCTGTTCCACTACAACATGCCTCCCTTTGCGACCGGTGAAGTGGGCCGCATGGGCTCGACCAAGCGCCGCGAAATCGGCCACGGTCGTCTGGCCAAGCGCGCTCTGGTGGCTTGCCTGCCTTCCAAGGAAGAGTTCCCCTACACCATCCGCGTGGTGTCGGAAATCACGGAATCCAACGGCTCCTCGTCCATGGCTTCGGTCTGCGGCGGCTGCCTGTCCATGATGGACGCTGGCGTGCCCATGAAGGCGCACGTGGCCGGTATCGCCATGGGCCTGATCAAGGAAGAGAACAAGTTTGCCGTGCTGACCGACATCCTGGGTGACGAAGATCACCTGGGTGATATGGACTTCAAGGTGGCTGGTACCACCAACGGTATTACTGCTCTGCAGATGGACATCAAGATCCAGGGCATTACCAAGGAAATCATGCAAGTGGCGCTGGCTCAGGCCAAGGAAGCCCGCATGCACATCCTGGGCAAGATGCAGGAAGCCATGGGCGAAGCCAAGGCCGAAATTTCGTCCTTCGCGCCCAAGCTCTACACCATGAAGATCAACCCCGAGAAGATCCGTGACGTGATCGGCAAGGGCGGCGCCACCATCCGTGCGCTGACCGAAGAAACCGGCACCCAGATCAACATCGAGGAAGACGGCACCATCACCATCGCCGCCACCGACGGCGCCAAGGCCGAAGCAGCCAAGCTGCGCATCGAGCAGATCACTGCCGAAGTCGAAATCGGCAAGATCTACGAAGGCCCGATCGTCAAGATTCTGGACTTCGGTGCTCTGGTGAACCTGCTGCCCGGCAAGGACGGTCTGCTGCACATCAGCCAGATCGCTCACGAGCGCGTGGAAAAGGTCACCGACTACCTGCAAGAAGGCCAAGTGGTCAAGGTCAAGGTTCTGGAAACCGACGACAAGGGTCGCGTCAAGCTGTCCATGAAGGCGCTGACCGAGCGTCCCGCCGGCATGCCCGAGCGTGAGCCTCGCGAACCCCGTGGTGATCGCGAATACCGCGAACGCGCTCCTCGCCAGAACCGCGAGCCTCGTGAAAACCGCGAGCCCCGCGAGAACCGTGCTGCGGCCGACGAGCAACAACAACAGCAACAGCAGTAATGCCTGAGCGCAAGCCTGCCATCGTGCAGGCTTGCGCTTTGTGTATTTCAGGTTCTGTGTGACTCTTGTTTTGATAGCTGATAGCGTTTATTAAATAAGCGTTAGAGCATGATTTCATTGATAAAGCAAAGCCCGGATATGGAACACAACACAATGCGAGCGGTGGAAATCACCAGCTATGGCGCGCCTGACGTGCTGCGCATGGGTGAGCGTCCCATGCCTGTGGCAGGTGAGGGCGAGGTGCTGATTCGCGTTGCTGCGAGCGGTATCAATCGCCCTGACGTGCTGCAGCGCAAAGGCCACTACGCGCCACCTGCTGGAGCTTCGGATCTGCCGGGGCTGGAAGTGGCTGGCGTCATCATCGCTGGCGATGAGGCGGCCATGGCGCTGGCGGGTTTCAAGCTCGGTGACCGTGTCTGCGCGCTGGTGGCGGGCGGTGGCTACGCGCAGTATTGCGTGGCGCCTGTGCCGCAATGCCTGCCTGTGCCAGCTGGCTTTACCGATGTGCAGGCGGCGGCCTTGCCTGAGACCTTTTTCACGGTCTGGAGCAATGTGTTTGATCGTGGTGCCTTGCAGCCCGGTGAAACCTTGCTGGTGCAAGGCGGCAGCAGCGGTATCGGTGTCACGGCCATCCAATTGGCCAAGGCCTGGGGCGCGCAAGTCATTGTGACGGCTGGCAGCGATGCCAAGTGCGACGACTGTCTCAAGCTCGGTGCCGATCACGCCATCAACTACAAGACGCAGGATTTCGCTGCAGAAGTGCAGCGCATCACCAACGGCGAAGGTGTCAATGTCATTTTGGACATGGTCGCTGGCAGCTACGTGGCGCGTGAAGTGCAGTCTCTGGCGCCAGATGGCCGACTGGTCATCATCGCCGTGCAAGGTGGTGTCAAGTCAGAGTTTGACGCGGGCCTTGTGCTGCGCAAACGCCTGACCATTACAGGTTCTACGCTGCGTCCGCGTCCCGTGGCCTTCAAGGCTGCGATTGCGCAGGCGCTCAAGCGCAATGTCTGGCCCATGCTGGAATCCGGCAAGGTGCGCCCAGCCATTTATCGTGAATTCGATGCTGCTGACGCCGCGCAGGCTCATGCGCTGATGGAGTCCAGCCAGCACACCGGAAAAATCGTTTTGACTTGGGAAACATGAAGCAAAAACTCATTGTCGGCAACTGGAAGATGAACGGCAGCCTGGCTGCCAATGCGGCATTGCTGCAGGCCATCAAGCAGGGTCTGCCTGCGGACAACAAGGCGGGCGTAGCCGTGGCTGCACCTGCGGTGTATCTGGCTCAAGTCCAGGCGGAACTTGCGGGTTCTGCTATCGGTGTGGGAGCGCAAGATCTGTCTCAGCATGAGCAGGGTGCATTCACTGGCGAGATTTCGGCCACCATGCTCAAGGAGTTTGGTGTGCGCTATGCGCTGGTCGGTCACTCCGAGCGTCGCCAGTATCACGGCGAAACCGATGCTGTGGTGGCTGCCAAGGCGCAGGCTGCATTGTCCAAGGGCATCACACCCATCGTTTGCGTGGGCGAGACTCTGGCAGAGCGTGAAGCCGGTCAGACTGAAGCCGTGGTCAAGCGCCAGCTGGCCGCTGTGATTCAGCAAGTCGGCCAGTGCGTGAGCGAACTGGTTGTGGCCTATGAACCCGTCTGGGCCATTGGTACCGGCAAGACGGCAACGCCAGAGCAGGCTCAGCAAGTTCATGCCGTGCTGCGCGCCCAGCTGGCTGCGGCGACGGAAAAGGCGGATCGCGTGCCTTTGCTCTACGGCGGCAGCATGAATGCAGCCAATGCCGAGCAACTGCTGGCCCAGGCTGACATTGATGGCGGCCTGATTGGTGGTGCTGCGCTCAAGGCCCCTGATTTCCTCACCATTATTGCGGCAGCGCAATAATTCGTTTGCGCCGCACCTGGTGTGCGGCGCACCCTGATTACGATTACTAGGTTTTGATATGAACGTCTTATCCAGCGTCATTCTTGCGGTCCAGATGCTGGCCGCACTGGGCATGATTGGCCTGATCCTGATTCAGCACGGCAAGGGTGCTGACATGGGTGCCTCTTTTGGTGGTGGCTCCTCGGGCAGCCTGTTCGGTGCCTCGGGCAGCGCCAACTTCCTGTCGCGCACCACTGCGGTGCTGGCCAGCGTGTTCTTTGTGGCCACTCTGGCTCTGGCATACCTGAGCAATTCTCGCCCTGTCACCTCTGGCAGCGTGCTGGAAGGTGCTCCTGTGTCTGCGCCCGCTCCTGCGCAAAGCATTCCAGCTACAGGTGCGCCTGCTGCGGCGACTGGTGATGTACCAGCACCTGCTACGCAAGTGCCTGCAGCAGGTGCTGAAGGTGCCGCACAGATCCCGACAAAATAATTTATGAAAATGCTTGAAGAACTCCGAGTGATGGGGTTTTTCAAGCTAGAATCTAGGGATTGTCTGGGGATCAAAATCTTTGCAATGAAGGTTTCTGGGGTTGCCGGACAATTGAGACGAAGCCGTCGTGGTGGAATTGGTAGACACGCTATCTTGAGGGGGTAGTGGCGAAAGCTGTGCGAGTTCGAGTCTCGCCGACGGCACCAACATATAACTAGAAACCTGCCCTGCTGATCAGGCAGTGATCGGTGAGGCATGTTTTCAATAACAAGGCCCACTCGATGAACATCGATCAGTACCTTCCCGTTCTCTTGTTCATTCTCATTGGCATGGCTGTGGGCGTTGTTCCACTGGCTCTCGGCTACGTGCTGGGTCCCAATCGGCCAGATGCTGCCAAGAATTCCCCCTACGAATGCGGTTTCGAAGCGTTTGAAGACGCTCGGATGAAGTTTGACGTGCGCTACTACCTGGTGGCCATTCTCTTCATTCTGTTTGATCTGGAAATCGCATTCCTGCTGCCCTGGGCTGTCGCACTCAAAGAAGTCGGCGGTGCGGGTTTTGTTGCTGTCCTGATCTTCCTGGCCATTCTGGTCGTGGGCTTTGCCTACGAGTGGAAAAAAGGCGCCCTGGACTGGGAATAAGCAGCTTCTTTGAGGAAACACGATGATCGAAGGCGTGATGAAGGAAGGCTTTGTCACCACCAGTTATGACACGGTGGTGAACTGGGCCAAGACAGGGTCGATCTGGCCCATGACATTTGGCCTGGCCTGCTGTGCGGTGGAGATGATGCACGCAGCGGCTGCACGTTATGACATCGGTCGCTTCGGCTCCGAAGTGTTCCGTGCCAGCCCCCGCCACTCGGACCTGATGATTGTTGCCGGTACGCTGTGCAACAAGATGGCTCCTGCGATGCGCAAGGTTTACGACCAGATGTCGGAACCCCGCTGGGTGATTTCGATGGGCTCCTGCGCCAACGGCGGCGGCTACTACCACTACAGCTACTCTGTGGTGCGTGGTTGTGACCGCATCGTTCCGGTGGACGTCTATGTGCCTGGTTGCCCCCCGACAGCGGAAGCGCTGATCTACGGCATCATCCAGCTGCAGCAGAAGATCCGTCGTACCCATACCATCGCTCGCGTTTAAAGGGTCGAGATGACTGCAATTGCTATTCACCCCGAAAAGCTTCGGGATGTGGTGTCTGCTGCGCTGGGCGAAAAGGCTCGCAGCGTTACCCTGGCCTATGGCGAGGTGACGGTGGAAGTGTCTGCTGACAAGTATCTGGAAGCCATGCAGACGCTGCGCAATGCGCCGGACTGCAAGTTCGAGATGCTGGTGGACCTGTGCGGTGTGGACTACTCCGACTACGCAGAAGTGGGCACTGAAGGCCCGCGTTTTGCCGTTGTGTCGCACCTGATGTCTCTGACGCTGAACCAGCGCCTGCGTGTGCGCGTGTTCTGCCCGGATGACGATCTGCCTGTGGTCGCTTCGATCAACGAAATCTGGAATGCAGCCAACTGGTTCGAGCGCGAAGCGTTTGACCTTTTTGGTATTGTGTTCGACGGACATGAAGACCTGCGCCGCATCCTGACGGACTATGGCTTCATCGGTCACCCCTTCCGCAAGGACTTCCCCGTGTCCGGCTATGTGGAAATGCGCTATGACGCCGAGCAGCAACGTGTGGTGTACCAGCCTGTCACGATCGAGCCGCGTGAAATCACGCCGCGCATCATTCGTGAAGAAAACTATGGCGGAGGCCTGCACTAAGTCGCGCGAGCGCCTTTGACGGAAGACCATGGCTGAAATCAAAAACTATTCCCTGAACTTTGGTCCGCAGCACCCGGCCGCGCACGGTGTGCTGCGTCTGGTGCTGGAGCTCGACGGTGAAGTGGTGCAGCGCGCTGACCCACACATCGGCCTGCTGCACCGCGCCACTGAAAAGCTGGCCGAAAGCAAGACCTACATCCAGTCGCTGCCCTATATGGACCGCCTGGATTACTGCTCGATGATGTGCAACGAGCACGCCTACTGCCTGGCCATCGAAAAGCTGATGGGCATCGAAGTGCCTATTCGCGCGCAGTACATCCGTGTGATGTTCTCCGAAATCACCCGCATCATGAATCACCTGATGTGGCTGGGTTCTTCGGGCAACGACGCGGGTAGCTCCACCATCCTGATCTACACCTTCCGTGAGCGTGAAGCGCTGATGGACATGTACGAAGCAGTGTCTGGTGCACGTATGCACGCGGCTTACTTCCGTCCAGGCGGTGTCTATCGCGATCTGCCTGACAGCATGCCTCAGTACAAGGCCAGCAAGGTGCGCAATCAGCGCTCCATGGAGGCTATGAACGAAGACCGCAAGGGCTCGCTGCTGGACTTCATCGAAGCCTTCACACAGCGCTTCCCAAAGTGCGCCGACGAATACGAAACCCTGCTGACCGATAACCGTATCTGGAAGCAGCGTAACGTCGGTATCGGCGTGGTGACTGCGGAGCGTGCTATCAATCTGGGATTGACTGGCCCTATGCTGCGTGGCTCCGGTCTGGCCTGGGATATGCGCAAGACGCAGCCCTACGAAGTCTATGACAAGCTGGACTTCGACATTCCAGTGGGCAAGACGGGTGACTGCTACGACCGCTATCTGGTGCGCGTGGCAGAAATGCGTGAGTCCAACAAGATCATCAAGCAATGCGTGGACTGGCTGCGTGCCAACCCCGGCCCGGTGATCACGGATAACCACAAGGTTGCGCCTGCTCACCGCGAAGCCATGAAGTCCAACATGGAAGAGCTGATTCACCACTTCAAGCTCTTTACTGAAGGTTTCAAGGTTCCCGAAGGCGAAGCCTATGCTTCCGTCGAACACCCCAAGGGCGAGTTCGGCATTTACCTGATCAGCGATGGTGCCAACAAGCCCTATCGTCTGAAGATTCGTCCACCAGGATTCGTGCACCTGGCCGCTCTTGATGAAATGAGCCGTGGTCACATGCTGGCTGACGCCGTGATGGTGCTCAGTACCCTGGACATCGTGTTTGGAGACGTTGACCGATGATTACCGAAGCGACCAGAGAGCGCTTTGCGCGTGAGGTGGCCAAGTATCCGGCTGAACAGAAACAGTCTGCCGTTATGGCCTGCCTGTCCATCGTGCAGCAGGAGCAGGGCTGGGTGAGCCAGGAGAGCGAGGCTGTGATTGCCGAAGTTCTGGGCATGCCCGAGATTGCGGTGCATGAAGTCACCACTTTCTACAACATGTACAACCAGCAGCCTGTTGGCAAGTACAAGCTGAACGTCTGCACCAATCTGCCATGCCAGCTGCGTGACGGCTACAAGGCTTTGCACCATCTGGAGCACAAGCTGGGCATCAAGATGGGCGAGACCACCAAGGATGGCCTGTTCACACTGCAGCAGTCCGAGTGTCTGGGCGCCTGCGCCGACTCTCCCGTGATGCTGGTGAATGACCGTTGCATGTGCAGCTTCATGAGCAATGAAAAGCTCGACGAGCTGGTGGACGGCCTGCGCGCAGCGGAGGGCAAGGCATGAGCGATACCATGAACGCCGCAGCGCATTCGGTACTGAACAAGTTCGCCTCTCAAGGTGTTGAGACTTGCTTTCATGATCGCCATATCGAGCCGCAGATTTATGCAGGCCTGAACGGCAGCAACTGGTCCATCAAGGACTACGAAGCGCGTGGCGGCTACGAAGCCCTGAAGAAGCTTCTAGGTAAGGATGGCGGCGAAGGTCTGACGCAAGACCAGGTCATTGCCACCATGAAGGAATCCGGTCTGCGTGGCCGTGGCGGCGCGGGCTTTCCTACGGGTCTGAAGTGGAGCTTCATGCCCCGCAATTTCCCCGGTCAGAAGCATCTGGTCTGCAATTCGGACGAGGGCGAGCCAGGTACGTGCAAGGATCGTGACATCCTGATGTTCAACCCCCACATCGTCATCGAAGGCATGATCATTGCCGCGTATGCGATGGGTATTTCGGTGGGTTACAACTATATCCACGGTGAAATCTTCCAGGTTTATGAGCGCTTCGAAGCCGCTCTGGAAGAAGCCCGTGCAGCCGGTTATCTGGGCGACAACATCCTGGGCAGCAGCTTCAGCTTCCAGCTGCATGCGCACCACGGCTTTGGTGCCTATATCTGCGGCGAAGAAACTGCTCTGCTGGAATCGCTGGAAGGCAAGAAGGGCCAGCCCCGCTTCAAGCCACCATTCCCTGCCAGCTTTGGTCTGTACGGCAAGCCTACAACCATCAACAACACCGAAACTTTCGCGGCTGTGCCTTGGATCATCCGTAACGGTGGTCAGGCCTACCTCGAATGCGGCAAGCCTAACAACGGCGGCACCAAGATCTTCTCGGTCAGCGGTGACGTGAACAAGCCCGGCAACTACGAAGTTCCCATGGGCACGCCTTTCAGCAAGCTGCTGGAGCTGGCGGGCGGTGTGCGCACCGGCCGTAAACTCAAGGCTGTGATCCCTGGTGGCTCGTCCTCGCCCGTGCTGCCCGCTGACATCATCATGGACTGCACGATGGACTATGACTCCATCTCCAAGGCCGGCTCCATGCTGGGTTCGGGCGCAGTGATCGTGATGGACGATTCGCGTGACATGGTCGAGTGCCTGCTGCGTCTGTCGTACTTCTATTCGCACGAGTCCTGCGGTCAGTGCACGCCTTGCCGTGAAGGCACAGGCTGGCTGTGGCGCGTGGTGAACCGTATCCAGCACGGCCACGGCCGTCCGGAAGATATCGAGCTGTTGGACTCGGTATCCGTAAACATCATGGGGCGCACTATCTGCGCGCTGGGCGATGCGGCAGCCATGCCGGTTCGCGCCATGATCAAGCACTTCCGCCACGAGTTTGAAGCGAAGATCCAGAACGCTTCCAAGCAGGCCGCATAAGCGCCTGATCGCGAGACAAGCATATGGTTGAAATTGAACTGGACGGAAAAAAGGTAGAGGTGAAGGAAGGCAGCATGGTCATGCATGCAGCCGAACAAGCCGGCTCCTACATTCCTCACTTCTGCTACCACAAGAAGCTATCCATTGCGGCTAACTGCCGCATGTGCCTTGTGGATGTTGAAAAGGCTCCCAAGCCCATGCCTGCCTGCGCCACGCCCGTGACGCAAGGCATGATCGTGCGCACCAAGAGCGAAAAGGCCATCAAGGCGCAACAGTCGGTGATGGAGTTCTTGCTCATCAATCACCCACTGGACTGCCCGATCTGCGACCAGGGCGGCGAATGCCAGCTCCAGGACTTGGCAGTCGGCTATGGCGGCAGCTCTTCGCGTTACGAAGAAGAAAAGCGCGTGGTGTTCCACAAGAATGTGGGTCCGCTGATTTCCATGGAGGAAATGAGCCGCTGTATTCACTGCACCCGTTGCGTGCGCTTTGGCCAGGAAGTGGCCGGCATCATGGAACTGGGCATGATTCACCGCGGTGAGCATTCCGAAATCACCACGGTGGCAGGCGATACCGTTGACTCCGAGCTGTCGGGCAACATGATCGACATCTGCCCCGTGGGTGCACTGACCAGCAAGCCTTTCCGCTACAGCGCCCGTACCTGGGAGCTGTCGCGCCGCAAGTCGGTCTCTCCGCATGACTCCACGGGTGCCAACCTTGTGGTTCAGGTCAAGAACCACAAGGTCATGCGTGTTGTGCCCTTCGAAAACGAAGAAGTCAACGAGTGCTGGATTGCCGACCGTGACCGTTTCTCCTATGAAGCGCTGAACAGCGACGAACGCCTCACCAAGCCCATGCTCAAGCAGGGCGGCGTGTGGAAGGAAGTGGACTGGCAGACGGCTCTGGAATATGTGGCCAACGGCCTGCAGCAGATCAAGAACGACCATGGCGCCAGCGCCATCGGTGCTCTGGTCAGCCCTCACAGCACGGTGGAAGAGCTGTATCTGGCTGGCAAGCTGGTGCGCGGCGTAGGTAGCGAGAACATCGACTACCGTCTGCGCAACGCGGATTTCACCGCTGCACAAGGCGTGCAGTGGCTGGGTCTGCCTATCGCTGCACTGAGCCAGTTGCAGTCCGCTCTGATCGTGGGCTCCAACCTGCGCAAGGACCATCCGCTGTTCGCTCAGCGAATTCGTCAGGCTGCCAAGGCAGGCTGCAAGGTCTTCTCCATCAACGAACGCGTGTACGACTGGGCTCTGCCCGTCAACGCTTCCGTGGTGGCTGCTGGTGACTGGGCACAGGCTCTGGCCGATGTGGCCGCGGCTGTGGCCGAAGCCAAGGGCGTTGCAGCTCCTGTGGCTGGTCAGGTGCACGACGAAGCCAAGGCGATTGCTGCCGCGCTGCTGGCGGGTGAGCAAAAGGCCGTGCTGCTGGGTAACGCTGCGGCGCACCACGCTCAGGCATCGGCTCTGTTGGCTGTGGCCAACTGGATTGCTGAGCAGACCGGTGCTTCTGTGGGTTATCTGACCGAAGCCGCCAACACCGTGGGCGCGCAATGGGTCAAGGCTCAGCCTGCTGGCAATGGTCTGAACGCTGCTCAGATGATTGATGGTGGCCTGAAGGCTGTCATCCTGCTGAACAACGAACCCGAGTTTGACAGCGCTGCTGGCAAGGCTGCGATCGCTGGTCTGAACAAGGCCGAGATGATCGTCACGGTGAGCCCGTTCAAGGCGAACATGGAATTCAGCGATGTGCTGCTGCCCATCGCTCCGTTCACCGAAACATCGGGCAGCTTTGTCAACGCCGAAGGCCGTGTGCAGAGCTTCCATGCAGTGGTCAAGCCTCTGGCAGATACCCGTCCTGCATGGAAGGTGCTGCGTGTGCTGGCCAACCTGATGGGTGTTCATGGTGTGGACTACGAGACATCGCAAGATGTGCTGGCTGCTGCTACGAATGGCGCCACTCAAGTGCCTGCCAATGTGCTGAACAACACGGCCAAGGCCGTGAGCGCTGTGGCTGCTGGCAATGTGGCTGCTCCCGTGGTCGCCAGCATCTACCAGCTCGACAGCATTGTGCGCCGCGCAACGTCGCTGCAATTGACGGCTGACGCTCGTCAGGTTCGTGAGGGAGGCGCCGCATGATCGACGCATTGAAAGCTTGGGGCCTCGGACTGTCCGCAGCCCCCTTCTGGACCGACGTGGCCTGGCCCGTCATCTGGATTCTGCTGGGCATCATCGCCATCGTGGCGCCGCTGATGGGCGCGGTGGCTTACCTCACACTGTGGGAACGTAAGCTGCTGGGCTTCATGCAAATCCGTTTGGGCCCCAACCGCGTGGGTCCATCGGGTCTGCTGCAGCCTCTGGCTGACGGCCTGAAGCTGCTGACCAAGGAACTGATTCAGCCCACGGCTGCTGCCAAGGGTCTGTTCTATGTCGGTCCCGTCATGGCCATCATGCCTGCGCTGGCTGCCTGGGTGGTGATTCCTTTCGCCCCTGATGTGGCTCTGGCCAACGTGAACGCGGGTCTGCTGCTGATGATGGCCATCACTTCGATCGAAGTGTATGGCGTGATCATTGCGGGCTGGGCATCGAACTCCAAGTACGCCTTCCTGGGCGCGCTGCGTGCTTCGGCTCAGATGGTGAGCTACGAAATCGCTCTGGGCTTCTGTTTCCTGGTGGTCATCATGGTGACCGGTAGCATGAACCTGACCGAGATCGTGCTGAGCCAAGGCAAGGGCCAGTTCGCATCCATGGGTGTGAGCCTGCTGTCCTGGAACTGGCTGCCTCTGCTGCCCATCTTCGTTGTCTACCTGATCTCGGTGGTTGCTGAAACCAACCGTCACCCGTTTGACGTGGTGGAAGGCGAAGCGGAAATCGTGGCGGGTCACATGGTCGAGTACTCGGGCATGGGTTTCGCGGTCTTCTTCCTGGCCGAATACGCCAGCATGTGGCTGGTCTCCATCCTGGCGGTGATCATGTTCCTGGGCGGCTGGTTGCCTCCTGTGGACTTCCTGGGCTTCATCCCGGGCTGGATCTGGCTGGCGATCAAGACCTTCCTGGTCGTGTCGTGCTTCATCTGGATTCGCGCCACATTCCCTCGCTTCCGTTATGACCAGATCATGCGTCTGGGCTGGAAGATCTTCATTCCCGTCACCCTGGTGTGGCTGGTGGTTGTGGGTGCTTGGCTGTACTCGCCCTGGAACATCTGGAAATAAGCGGAGTACGTATGTCTGCAGTAGCTGCAACACCTTTCTCCTTCAAGGATTTCCTCAAGAGCTTCATGCTCTGGGAACTGGCC
This sequence comes from Comamonas fluminis, assembly GCF_019186805.1. Classification (NCBI taxonomy): domain Bacteria; kingdom Pseudomonadati; phylum Pseudomonadota; class Betaproteobacteria; order Burkholderiales; family Comamonadaceae; genus Comamonas; species Comamonas fluminis. Next base: position 1,231,499 of record NZ_CP066783.1, read on the forward strand.
AAGGGCATGGCCCTGACTGGTCGCTACACCTTCCGTCGCAAGATCACGGTGCAGTTCCCCGAGGAAAAAACACCTCAGTCGCCACGCTTCCGTGGTCTGCACGCCCTGCGTCGTTATGAAAACGGCGAAGAGCGCTGCATTGCCTGCAAGCTGTGCGAAGCCGTGTGCCCTGCCATGGCCATCACCATCGAGTCCGATGTGCGCGATGACGGTTCACGCCGTACCACGCGTTACGACATCGACCTGACCAAGTGCATCTTCTGCGGTTTCTGCGAAGAAAGCTGCCCGGTCGATTCGATCGTTGAGACGCACATCTTCGAATACCACGGCGAAAAGCGCGGTGACCTCTACTTCACCAAGGACATGCTCCTGGCAGTGGGTGACCGTTATGAAGCCGAGATTGCTGCCAACAAGGCGGCCGACGCCAAGTACCGCTGAAGCGGCTCCTTGATCACTTAAAAAAGATTCGATCCATGGACGCCAAAACTGGTTTTTTCTATCTGTTCTCGGCTGTGCTGCTGTTCGCAGCCTTCCGAGTTGTCACGGCTCGCAACCCTGTGCACGCCGTGCTCAATCTGATTCTGGCCTTCTCGCAGGCAGCGGCCATCTGGCTGCTGCTGAAGGCTGAATTCCTGGGCATTGCCCTGGTGCTGGTCTATCTGGGCGCTGTGATGGTGCTGTTCCTGTTCGTGGTGATGATGCTCGATATCCGTATCGATGATGTACGCCGCGGCTTCTGGAAGCACTTTCCGTTTGCAGCCCTGATCGGTGTGCTGATTGCCTTTGAAATGGGTATGGTGCTGATGGGCGGTTTCGGCGACGTTGAAGACGTCAAGGCCGCAGGCTCCACCATCGTCAATGCTGCAGGTCAGACTGTTCCTTACTCGAACACTCAGGCGCTGGGCAAGCTGCTGTACACGCAGTACCTGTACCCTGTGGAAATTGCAGCCGTGATTCTGCTGGTGGCCATGATTGCCGCGATTGCCCTGACGCTGCGCAAGCGCAAGGACAGCAAGGCCATGAACCCTGCCGATCAAATTCGTGTGCGCGCTTCTGACCGTATCAAGCTGGTCAAGGTGGAGACAACCAAGCCTGCACAAAAACCTGACGCCGAAGTCACGGCGCCTGCAGTGGAGACAAAAGCATGACACTGACTTTGGGCCACTTCCTGACGCTGGGTGCCATGCTGTTTGCACTCTCCGTGGTTGGCATCTTTCTGAACCGCAAGAACCTGATCGTCTTGCTCATGGCCATCGAGCTGATGCTCTTGGCCGTGAACATGAACTTTGTCGCGTTTTCCAGCTATCTGGGCGACATGCACGGCCAGGTGTTCGTGTTTTTCATCCTGACAGTGGCGGCTGCTGAGTCGGCCATCGGTCTGGCGATCTTGGTGCTGCTGTTCCGTAACAAGACAAGCATCGATGCGGAAGATCTCAACACCCTCAAGGGTTGAGTCCGCCGTAACTTGCAAGGTTCTCAAGAAATGAGTCAAACCCTTTCTGCATCCATGCTGCTTGCGGTGCCACTGGCCCCGCTGGTCGGCTCCGCACTTGCGGGTATCTGGGGCACGGCCTTTGGTGGCAACAAGATTGGTCGCACCGGCAGCAGCTCCCTGACGATTCTGGGCGTGCTCGTAGCCTTCGTTCTGTCGGCTCTCACGTTCCAGGCTGTCGTATTCGACGGCGCAAAGTTCAACGAAACCATCTACACATGGATGGTTGTCGGTGGCCTGAAGATGGAAATCGGTTTCCTGATCGACTCCATTACAGCCATGATGATGTGTGTGGTGACCTTTGTGTCGCTGATGGTTCACATCTACACCATGGGTTATATGGAAGAAGATGACGGCTACAACCGTTTCTTCTCGTATATCTCGCTGTTCACCTTCTCCATGTTGATGCTTGTGATGAGCAACAACCTGCTGCAGCTGTTCTTCGGCTGGGAAGCTGTGGGCCTGGTGTCTTACCTGCTGATTGGTTTCTACTTCAAGAAACCCACGGCCATTTTTGCCAACATGAAGGCCTTCCTGGTCAATCGTGTGGGTGACTTTGGCTTCATCCTGGGTATTGGCCTGATCGCTGCCTACACCGGCACGCTGAACTACTCTGAAATCTTTGCCAAGTTGCCAGAGATTCAGAACACTCAGCTGCCCGGCACAGGCTGGATGCTGGTCACTGTCACTGCCATTTGCCTGTTCATCGGTGCAATGGGCAAGTCGGCCCAGTTCCCTCTGCATGCATGGCTGCCAGACTCCATGGAAGGCCCCACACCTATCTCCGCACTGATTCACGCGGCGACCATGGTGACGGCTGGTATCTTCATGGTGTCCCGCATGTCTCCTTTGTATGAGCTGTCGGACACTGCGCTGAACTTCATCCTGGTGATCGGCTCCATCACAGCCCTGTTCATGGGTATCCTGGGCATCATCCAGAACGACATCAAGCGCGTGATCGCGTACTCCACGCTGTCGCAGCTGGGTTACATGACCATTGCTCTGGGCGTGTCGGCTTACTCCGTGTCCGTGTTCCACCTGATGACGCACGCTTTCTTCAAGGCGCTGCTGTTCCTCGGAGCGGGTTCCGTCATCATGGGTATGCACCACAACCAGGACATCCGCTGGATGGGCGGTGTGCGCAAGTACATGCCTATCACTTGGATCACCTTCCTGCTGGGTAATCTGGCGTTGATCGGTACACCGTTCTTCTCCGGCTTCTACTCCAAGGACGCCATCATTGAAGCGGTGCACGCTTCCAACCTGCCTGCTGCTGGCTTTGCCAACTTCGCAGTGCTGGCTGGCGTGTTCATCACTGCGTTCTACTCGTTCCGCCTGTACTTCATCGTGTTCCACGGTAAAGAGCGCTACGACCAGAACCCCGATGCCCACCATGACGACCACCACGCTCACGACGACCACGGCCATGGCCACGATGCCAAGCCCCATGAGTCGCCTCTGGTGGTGACTGGTCCTCTGATGCTGCTGGCCATTCCTTCCGTGGTGATCGGTGCGATTGCACTGATGCCCATGTTGTTTGGCGACTTCTTCAAGGGCGTGATCTACGTCGATGGTTCCAAGCACGGCGCTATGGCTGAACTGGCTGAACAGATTCACGGCTGGATCCCCATGGCACTGCACGGCTTTACGGCTGCGCCTTTCTGGCTGGCTCTGGCGGGTGTGGTGGTGTCCTATGTGTTCTACATGGTCAAGCCCGAGATTCCTGCTGCCATCATGGCTTTCTCCAAGAAGATTGGTCTGTACCAGGTTCTGGAAGGCAAGTACGGCGTGGACTGGGTGTATGAAAACATCTTCGCTCGCGGTGCCCGTGCTTTCGGTACCTTCTTCTGGAAGGTCGGCGATCAGGCCATCATCGATGGCGCTGTGGTCAATGGCTCCTGGAAGCTGATGGCCAAGCTCGGTCAGTGGATTCGCGGCCTGCAAACAGGCTATCTCTATCACTACGCGTTGGTCATGCTGCTGGGTATCGTTGCCCTCATGACGTACTTCGTGTGGCTCAACAAGTAGTAGGGGAAGAACAAAAATGGGTTTGTTGAGTCTTTCTATCTGGGTGCCGATTGCGTTCGGTGCCCTCCTGCTGGTCTTCAGCAAAGAAGGGCAAGCCAATGCAGTGCGCTGGCTGGCCCTGATTGGTGCGCTGATCGGCCTGGCGGTGACCATTCCTCTGGTCACCGGCTTTGACACCACGACTGCCAACATGCAGTTTGTGGAGAACATGCTCTGGATCGAGCGCTTCAACATCCACTACCACCTCGGTGTGGATGGCATCTCCATGTGGTTTGTGCCTCTGACAGCCTTTATCACGGTCATCGTGGTGATCGCATCGTGGGCCAACATCACCGAGCGCGTGAACCAGTACATGGGCGCCTTCCTGATCCTCTCGGGTCTAATGATTGGCGTGTTCTCTGCACTGGACGGCATGCTGTTCTACGTGTTCTTCGAAGCCACGCTGATTCCGATGTATTTGATCATCGGTATCTGGGGCGGCCCGAACCGTATTTACGCAGCCTTCAAGTTCTTCCTGTACACCCTGATGGGCTCACTGCTCACGCTGGTTGCCCTGATCTATCTGTACACCCAGTCGGGTGGCAGCTTCGAGATCCTGGACTGGCACAAGCTGCCCCTGTCCGGCACCGCACAGACACTGATCTTCTTTGCTTTCTTCGCGGCTTTTGCCGTGAAGGTCCCAATGTTCCCCGTGCACACCTGGCTGCCAGACGTTCACGTGGAAGCGCCTACCGGTGGTTCCGCCGTGCTGGCTGCCATCATGCTGAAGCTGGGTGCTTACGGTTTCCTGCGCTTCTCGCTGCCTATCGCTCCTGATGCAGCCCATGAGTGGTCCGGCCTGATGATCACCCTGTCCCTGATCGCTGTGATCTACGTGGGCGTGGTGGCTCTGGTTCAGCGCGACATGAAAAAACTGGTGGCTTACTCGTCCGTGGCTCACATGGGCTTTGTGACTCTGGGCTTCTTCATGTTCAACAACCTGGGCATCTCCGGTGGCCTGGTTCAGATGATTGCCCACGGCTTTGTGTCCGGCGCCATGTTCCTGTGCATTGGCGTGCTGTACGACCGCGTTCACTCGCGTGAAATCGCAGCTTACGGCGGTGTGGTCAACACCATGCCCAAGTTTGCGGCCTTTGCTCTGTTGTTTGCCATGGCTAACTGCGGTCTGCCTGCAACGGCTGGCTTCGTGGGTGAGTGGATGGTGATCCTGGGTGCTGTGCAGTACAACTTCTGGATCGGTGTGGGCGCTGCTACGGCTCTGATCTTTGGTGCCGCCTACACGCTGTGGATGTACAAGCGCGTTTACCTGGGCCCTGTGGGCAATGACCACGTGGCCGAGCTCAAGGACATCAACTGCCGTGAGTTCCTGGTGCTGGGCGTGCTGGCAGTGGCCGTGATGGTCATGGGCCTGTATCCCAAGCCCTTCACAGATGTGATGGACGTGTCTGTGGCTGAGCTCATCAAGCATGTGGCTGTGAGCAAGCTCAACTGACCCGACTGAAACGAGAGACACGAGATGATTGACAACATCAGCTGGCTGGCGATCTACCCGGAGATCACTCTCCTGGTCATGGCCTGCGTCATTGCCTTGGTGGACCTGGGCGTTTCAAGCGCCCGTCGCACCGGCACCTATGTTCTGACCATGCTCACCCTGCTTGTCGTAGCGGTGATGCAAGGCATGTATGCCGCGAGCGGCAACACTTTCTACGGCTGGGGCAACATGGTTGTCTCGGACGCCATGGGCAACTGGCTCAAGTGCTTTGCCACGATCGCCATGATGATCACCATGGTCTATGGCCGCCCTTACGCGGCTGAGCGTGACATGCTGCGCGGCGGTGAGTTCTTCACGCTGTCCATGCTGTCTCTGCTGGGCATGTTCATCATGATCAGCGGCAACAACTTCCTGGTCCTGTATCTGGGTCTGGAACTGCTGACCCTGTCCAGCTACGCGCTGGTGGCGCTGCGTCGTGACCATACCGCTTCGGTGGAAGCGGCCATGAAGTACTTTGTGCTGGGCGCCATGGCTTCCGGTTTCCTGCTGTACGGCATGTCCATGCTGTATGGCGCAACCGGCTCGCTCGATATCGGCCAAGTCTTCAAGGCAATCTACTCTGGTGAAATCAAGCACCAGGTGCTGGTCTTCGGTCTGGTCTTTGTGGTTGCAGGTCTGGCCTTCAAGCTGGGCGTGGTGCCTTTCCATATGTGGGTGCCTGACGTTTACCAGGGTGCTCCTACTGCGATTACCGCCCTGATCGGTGGCGCGCCCAAGCTGGCTGCGTTTGCCATGACCATCCGCCTGCTGGTGGACGGCCTGCTGCCCCTGGCAGTGGACTGGCAGCAGATGCTGATGGTGCTGGCCGTGTGCTCGCTGCTGGTGGGTAACCTTGCCGGTTTGCAGCAAACCAGCCTCAAGCGTATGCTGGCTTACTCGACCATTTCCCAGATGGGCTTTGTGCTGCTGGGTTTGATGTCGGGCGTGGTCGATGGCAAGGTTGATCCTGCTACTGTCGAGAACGCTTACAGCTCCGCCATGTTCTACATCATCACCTATGTGCTGACTGCTCTGGCAGCCTTCGGTGTGATTCTGCTGCTGGCCCGCGAAGGCTTTGAAAGCGAAGAGATTGCTGACCTGGCAGGTCTCAACCAGCGTAGCCCGCTGTACGCTGGCGTGATGGCTATCTGCCTGTTCTCCATGGCCGGTATTCCTCCGCTGGTGGGTTTCTACGCCAAGCTGTCCGTGCTGCAGGCACTGATTGCTTCGGGCAGCAGCCTGTACATCGGTCTGGCTGTGTTCGCGGTCATCATGTCGCTGATCGGCGCCTTCTATTACCTGCGCGTGGTCAAGGTCATGTACTTTGATGCTCCAATCACAGCTACCAGCGTTTCCGCTCCTCTGGATGTGCGCGTTGTGCTGACCATCAATGGTGCGCTGGTTCTGCTGCTGGGTATCCTGCCCGGCGGACTGATGGCCTTGTGCGCCGACGCTGTTGTCCGCGCCCTGGCTTCCTGATAAGACGAACGTAATGAGGGCTTGATGCCCTCATTACTTTTTCTAGGATTGGTTCAGTGTCTAGTACCGCCTCCATCTGGCTCATCATCTTGGCTGCCCTTGTGGCAGCCAATTTGCCTTTTATCAACCAGCGACTGGCCATCGTCGGCCCCGTCATGGCTGGCCGCAAGCCCCTGTGGGTGCGCCTGCTTGAAATGCTGGCGCTCTACCTGCTGGTGGGCGCTCTGGGCATGGTGCTGGAGCACCGTGCTGGTCAGAATGCTCCGCAGGGCTGGGAGTTCTATGCCGTTACCGGCGCGCTGTTTCTGACGCTGGCGTTCCCCGGCTTTGTGTACCGCTACCTGGTTCACCGCAAGGGCTGAAACATCCCATGAAAGTGCTTGATCTTCACTGCCCTGCAGGCCATGTCTTTGAAGGCTGGTTTGCATCGGAAGATGATTTTCAGAATCAGTTGCAGCGCAAACTGGTGCAATGCCCCATGTGCGGTGACAGTGATGTGACCAAGCGCCTGAGCGCCCCCAGAATCAACCTGGGTGCGCAGCCACCTAAAGCAGCGGCTGCCGCGCAGAACACTCCATCTGCCGCGCCTGCACAGCCTGCCTCGGCTCCTGTGCCCGCTGCAGCCCAGATGCCAGAGATCAGCGCAGAGGCGCGTGAGCAGTTGCACGCCATGCAAAGTGCCTGGGTGCAGTGGTCGCGCAAAGTGGCAGAAAACACCGAAGACGTGGGCAAGCACTTTGCGGAAGAAGCCCGCCGCATGCATTACGGCGAAACCGAGGACCGTGCCATTCGCGGCCAGACCAGCACGAAAGAGGCGCTGGAGTTGCTGGAAGAGGGCATTGGCGTTGTGCCATTGGCTTTGCCAGAAAGCGCTGGCAACGAAGGTGGCGGCAGCCTGCAGTAAGCCGCTTTCCTGCATCATTCATTGCATCAAGCCAGCAGTTCCATGAGCTGCTGGCTTTTTGGTTGCTGTAGTTTTGATAGCGCCTGTCGCAGAACAAACAAAGAGCTGAGGATGATTGACTATCAAATCTGATAGCTAGATAGCGCTGGCTGCTGTGAAATGCATAGCTATCTTTGTCGCTTTCTGGATTTTGGACGACAAACAGCAAGCATATTTAGAGTGCAGCAGCTAGTAACTTAGCGACGCCAAAGGTTATTGCCTTGCTACGGGTTTTCGACAGGGAGAGCTTTCCTGAGTCGCGCCGCTCATATCCGGATATCTATTCATTTTGATAGCGCTTAGCGCCTATCAGCTGTGCGGTAGAGCCGTGTTTGCCTTGTGTCGTGCAGCTGATATGCAAGATCAACTCATTGGTGTCTTTGATTTTTAATGTGAGTGCATGCTCCTTCTGTGGTGGCCTTTACTGCTGGAATCCTAGGGAAAAGCATAGGCAGGACGAAGCGTGCTGCCTAGGAGTTTCCCGCTGCGGCTTGCGTGCCCGGAGGACCAAGATGCCTGACCTAGGGGAGAGCGAGTTCAAGACCGCTCTGTCATTTGACTTGTTGTCTCGCACTCAGGACTGGCATAGCGCGCATGAGCGACCTTATTCTCGAAACCAGACAGCTCACCAAAGAGTTCAAGGGATTCACCGCCGTCAGCAAGGTGGATCTGGCGGTGCAGCGTGGCTCCATCCATGCGCTGATCGGCCCCAATGGTGCAGGCAAGACGACTTGCTTCAACCTGCTGACCAAATTTCTGGAGCCCAGCTCGGGAACCATCCGTTTCAACGGTGTGGACATCACGCGTGAGCCGCCAGCGCAGATTGCCCGGCGTGGTGTGATCCGCTCGTTTCAGATCTCGGCAGTGTTTCCGCACTGCACCTTGCTGGAGAACGTGCGCATTGGTCTGCAGCGTCAGCTGGGCACGGCGTTTCATTTCTGGACCAGCGAAAAGTCTCTGGACAAACTCAATGACCGCGCCATGGAGCTGCTGACCGAAGTGGGTCTGCAGGACATGGCCGATGAAATCACCATCAACCTGCCCTATGGCCGCAAGCGTGCGCTGGAGATTGCCACCACGCTGGCCATGGAGCCTGAGTTGATGCTGCTGGACGAGCCCACCCAGGGCATGGGCCATGAAGACGTGGACCGTGTGACGCAGCTCATCAAAAAGGTCTCGGCGGGCCGCACGATTTTGATGGTGGAGCACAACATGAAGGTGGTCTCCACCATTGCCGACCGCATCACTGTGCTGCAGCGCGGAGCGGTGCTGGCCGAAGGCCGCTATGAAGAGGTTTCGCGCAACCCGCAGGTGATGGAAGCGTATATGGGGACTACGGATGGGCAACTGAATGGTCATTGATCCCCCCTGTGCCGCCTCGCGGCTTCCCCCAGGGGGACGGCAGCCTCGCCGCAGGGCGGCCTTTGCTCGCTGCCCCTGACTTTTGCGCATGCTTGATTTGAGTGATGTGAATGAATAAAACAAGTACTCCGGCACTGGAAATTTCGGGACTTAATGCCTGGTATGGCGAGTCGCATGTGCTGCATGGCATGGATCTGGTGGTGCATCCCGGCGAAGTGGTGACGCTGCTGGGCCGCAATGGCGCGGGTCGCACTTCCACGCTGCGCGCCATCATGGGTTTGACGGGGTCGCGCAAGGGTTCCATCAAGATCAATGGGGTGGAGACTGTGCACATGCCCACGCACAAGATCGCCCATCTGGGCGTGGGCTACTGCCCTGAAGAGCGCGGCATTTTCTCCAGCCTGTCTTGCGAGGAAAACCTAATGCTGCCGCCGCCGCTCAAGACCGGCCAGCCCGGCATGAGCATCGACGAGATCTATCAGATGTTTCCCAATCTGTACGAGCGTCGCAACAGCCAGGGCACGCGTCTTTCGGGGGGCGAGCAGCAGATGCTGGCGGTGGCCCGCATTCTGCGCACGGGCGCACGCCTGCTGCTGCTTGATGAAATCTCCGAAGGGCTGGCACCCGTCATCGTGCAGGCCCTTGCGCGAATGATCACCACGCTGCGCGAGAAGGGCTACACCGTGGTGATGGTGGAGCAGAACTTCCGCTTTGCTGCGCCGCTGGCCGACCGCTTCTATGTGGTTGAGCACGGCCACGTTGCGCTGCGTTTTGGTGCCAGCGAGCTGGAAGAAAAGATGTCCACCCTCAATGAGCTGCTGGGCGTATAGCGCAGCAGCAAGTTCTCGATTGTTTCCCCAATAAGACTTAACCAGGAGACTGTGATGAAAGCAAAACTGAGTGTTCTGTCGTGCATGCTGGTGGCCGCGGGTCTGGCCAGCCCTCTGGTGCAGGCACAGGAAAAAGTGAAGATCGGTTTCGTCACCGATATGTCCAGCCTCTACGCCGATGTGGACGGAAAGAACGGCGCCATTGCCATGCAGATGGCGATTGAGGACTTCGGTGGCAAGGCGCTGGGCCAGCCCATTGAATTCATGAGCGCCGACCACCAGAACAAGGCCGACATTGCTGCCTCCAAGATGCGCGAGTGGATTGATACGCAGAACATCTCTTTGGTGTTCAGCGGCACCAACTCTGGTACGGCGCTGGCCGTCTCTCAGGTGGCCAATGAGAAAAAGCGTGTGCACTTCAACAATGGCGCGGGTTCCTCCGCGCTGACCAACGAGCAGTGCAACCCCTACACCGTGCACTATGTGTATGACACCGTGGCACTGGCCAAGGGCACGGGCGGTGCCGTGGTCGATCGCGGTGGCAAGGACTGGTTCTTTCTGACGGCCGACTATGCATTCGGTCAGGCCCTGGAGTCCGACACCACCAAGGTCATCAACGCCAAGGGCGGCAAGGTGCTGGGCTCGGTCAAGCACCCGCTCAACGCTTCGGACTTCTCATCCTTCCTGCTGCAGGCTCAGAACTCCAAGGCCCATATTCTGGGTCTGGCCAATGCCGGTGGCGACACCATCAACGCCATCAAGGCGGCCAAGGAATTCGGTATCAACAAGACCATGAAGACCGCTGGTCTGCTGGTTTTCCTGACCGATATTCACAGCCTGGGCCTGAAGAACACCGAAGGCCTGCTGCACACCACCAGCTGGTACTGGGACATGAATGACGAATCGCGCAAGTTTGCCAACAAGTTCTTTGCCAAGACCAAGCGCATGCCTACCGATGTGCAGGCTGGCAACTACTCGGCTGTGATGACGTATCTGAAGGCCGTCGAAGCCGTCAAGACCACCAATCCAGACAAGGTCATGGCCTATCTGAAGAGCACGCCGATCAACGACTTCTACGGCAAGGGCGTGATTCGTCCGGACGGCACGTTTGCCCACGATATGTATCTGGTCGAGGCCAAGAAGCCCAGCGAGTCCACCAAGCCATGGGATTACCTCAAGGTGCTGAACAAGCTGCCAGCCGATACGGTTTGGACGACCAAGGCTGAAACCAAGTGCGCGCTCTGGAAGTAAGCGTTTAGAACCGCTCTGAAGCACACCCCACACCTACCAGCGTATCTCTCATGGAAATCTTTGGTGTCTCATTGCCCGCTTTGTTGAGCCAGCTCCTTCTGGGGCTGGTCAACGGCTCGTTCTATGCCATTTTGAGTCTGGGTCTGGCTGTGATTTTCGGCCTGCTCAACGTCATCAACTTTGCGCATGGTGCCTTGTTCATGCTGGGGGCCATGGTCACCTGGATGGCCATGAGCTATTTCCAGATCAACTATTGGGTGATGCTGATTCTGTCGCCCTTGCTGGTTGGTTTGCTGGGGGTGCTGATAGAGCGCTTTTTGCTAAGGTGGATCTACAAGCTCGATCATCTCTACGGCCTGCTGCTGACGCTGGGGCTGTCGCTGTTGATCGAGGGTGTGTTCCGCTCGATTTATGGTGTGTCGGGTCTGGGCTACGACACGCCAGAGCTGCTGGAAGGCGCCACCAATCTGGGCTTCATGATCCTGCCCAACTACCGCGCATGGGTGGTTGTGGCATCCATCGTGGTTTGCGTGGCCACCTGGTTTGTGATTGAGAAAACCCGCATCGGCGCCTATCTGCGTGCAGGCACCGAGAACCCGCGCCTTGTTGAAGCCTTTGGCGTCAATGTGCCGGTCATGATTACGCTGACCTATGCCTTTGGCGCAGCGCTGGCCGCCTTTGCCGGGGTGCTGGCCGCGCCTGTCTATCAGGTCACGCCGCTGATGGGGCAGAACCTCATCATCGTCGTGTTTGCCGTGGTGGTGATTGGCGGCATGGGCTCCATCATGGGCTCCATCATCACTGGCCTTGCACTGGGTGTGATTGAAGGGCTGACCAAGGTTTTCTGGCCTGAAGCCTCATCCACCGTCGTCTTCTTCATCATGGTCATTGTTTTGCTGATTCGCCCCGCTGGCCTGTTCGGTAAAGAAAAATAAGAGGGCGCACGACATGAAATCCAAGACGCTTGTTCAACGCATTGCCCCGGTGGGCTACGGCCTGCTGCTGCTGGGCCTGGTCGTTGCACCCTTTGTCGGTGCCTACCCGGTGTTTGTGATGAAGCTGATGTGCTTTGCACTGTTTGCTTCGGCCTTCAATCTGCTGCTAGGCTACACGGGGCTGCTCTCGTTCGGCCATGCAGCATTCCTGGGCGGCGCAGCCTATGTGGCGGGTTACAGCATCAAGGCCTGGGGCTTCACGCCTGAGGTCAGCATGCTGCTGGGCACCTTGATGGGTGCAGCGCTGGGCCTGATCTTTGGCTGGCTGGCCATTCGCCGCCAGGGCATCTATTTTTCGATGATTACGCTGGCACTGGCCCAGATGCTGTTCTTCGTGGCGCTGCAAGCCAAGTTCACCGGCGGTGAAGATGGTCTGCAAGGCGTGGCACGTGGCAAGCTGTTTGGTGTGATTGATCTGAGCAATGACCTGGTCATGTACTACGTGGCGCTGGTGATTGTGGCGCTGGCTTTTTTGCTGATCGTGCGCACCATTCATTCGCCGTTTGGTCAGGTGCTCAAGGCCATCAAGGAGAACGAGCCGCGCGCTATCTCGCTGGGTTATGACGTCAACCGCTTCAAGCTGCTGGCTTTTGTGATCTCTGCGGCGCTGACGGGGCTGGCTGGCTCGCTCAAAACCGTGGTGCTGGGCTTTGCCACGCTGTCGGATGTGCACTGGACAACCTCTGGCCACGTCATTCTCATGACGCTGATGGGCGGGCTGGGTACTTTGTCTGGCCCCATTGTTGGCTCTGCCGTGGTGGTGGCGCTGGAAAACAAGATTGGTGATCTGGGCACTTTTCTGGCGCACACCACGGGTGTGGAGTGGTTCAACACGCTGGGCGAATCGGTCACCATTGTCACGGGTCTGATCTTTGTGCTGTGCGTGCTGCTGTTCCGCAAGGGCATCATGGGCGAGCTGATTGCCTGGCTGGATCGCCGCAAATAGCCGCTGACTTCACTTTTACCAAGGCCGCTTCAAGCGGCCTTTTTTGTGTCTGCAGCAGTGCGTGAAGATGAATTTTCAGAGTTTTCTGAAATATCCGGTACACGGTTTGAGGCTGTGGACTTTATTTCTCATAAACAATGGACTTTTTTTCTCACATCAAAAAAGCGTCAATGCAATGCACAGCGGCAGGCTGGTACTGCAGATGGACAGCTGGAGGTTCGAAATGACACAAGAGGAGCGGTCTCAACCCATGGCCGCACGTATCTGGATGGGGGTTCTAGGGGCGGTGCTGGCACTGGCTGGCCTGTTCTTTCTGATCGGTGGTGGAAAGCTCATCAGCTTGGGCGGCAGCTGGTACTTTTTGCTAGCCGGCCTGGGCCTGCTGCTGTCGGGCGTGCAGCTGCTGCGCCGCCGCCGTGCTGGTGCATGGCTGTATCTGCTGACGTTTGCCGCCACGGTAATCTGGGCGCTGGCCGATGTGGGCTTGGACTACTGGGGCCTGATCTCGCGCCTGCTGGCGCTGACCTTTGGCGCCGTGGTGGTGCTGGCCAGCATGCCGCTGCTGCGCAAGGCTGAAGAGCCAAGCCATGCCAAGCCCGCGTTTGCGGCCGCAGGCGTTTTGCTGCTGGCGGGTCTGGCAGCGTTTGTTTCCATGTTTCAGGTTCATCCCGAAGTGCAGAACCAGGCCAGCGCGACGCGCAAGCCTGTGGATGCCGCCAGCGAGCAAAAGGACTGGAGCCACTACGGCAGCAGCAGCAACAACGACCGTTTTGCTGCGCTGGACCAGATCAATGTGGGCAACGTCAACCAGTTGCAGGTGGCCTGGACTTTCCGCACTGGCGATGTGCCTAAATCCACGGGCGCGGGCGCTGAAGATCAGCTGACCCCGCTGCAGGTGGGCGACAAGGTTTTCCTGTGCACCCCCAGCAACAACGTGATTGCGCTGGACGCAGACACCGGCAAGCAACTGTGGCGCCATGACACCAACTCGCATGTGGGCGGTGTGTGGGAACGCTGCCGCGGTCTTGCGTATTTCGACGCCGATGCGCCGATTGCCGCACCCAGCGTGCCCGGCTCCACACCTGTGCAGGCTGTCAGTCTGCCTGCTGGGGCTGCCTGCAAGCGCCGCATTTTGATGAACACCATTGATGCGCGCCTGTTTGCCATCAATGCGGATAACGGCGAGCTGTGCGATGAGTTTGGCGACCACGGCGTGGTTGATCTCAAGCAGGGCATTGGCAAGATTCCCAACCCGGCTTTCTACACACTGACCTCGGCCCCCACGGTTGCTGGCACCACCATCGTGGTGGGCGGCCGTGTGGCTGACAACGTGCAAGTCGATATGCCTGGCGGCGTGATTCGCGGCTTTGATGTGGTGACTGGTGCCCAGCGCTGGGCGTTCGACTCCGGCTCGGCCACGCCCAATGAAGTGCTCAAGCCCGGCGAAAACTACACACGTTCGTCCGCCAACGTCTGGGCGGGTACTACCTATGACCCCAGCTCCAACACCGTGTACCTGCCCATGGGCTCGGCCTCGGTGGACCTGTATGGCGCCACGCGCTCTGCGGCTGACTTGAAGTACGGCTCCTCCATCCTGGCGCTGGATGCAGCCACGGGCAAGGAAAAGTGGGTTTACCAGACCGTGCACAACGACCTGTGGGACTTTGACATCCCCATGGCCCCCACGCTGATCGACTTCCCGCAACAAGACGGCAAGACGACCCCGGCGCTGGTGGTGGGCACCAAGGCAGGTCAGATCTTTGTGCTGGACCGCAAGAGCGGCCAGCCACTGACCAAGGTGGAAGACGTGGCCGTCAAGCCCGGCACCATTCCCAATGAAAAGTACTCGCCAACACAGCCGCTGTCTGTGGGCATGCCGCAGATCGGCACGCAAACCCTGACCGAAGCCGATATGTGGGGAGCAACGCCTGTGGATCAACTGATCTGCCGTCTCAAGTTCAAGTCCATGCGCTATGACGGCCTGTTCACCGTGCCGGATACCGATGTCTCTTTGAGCTTCCCCGGCTCGCTGGGCGGCATGAACTGGGGTGGCCTGTCGGCAGACCCTACCCAGAATCTGATCTTTGTGAACGATATGCGTCTGGGCCTGTGGGTGCAGATGGTGCCGCAGAACAAGGATGCCAAGCTGTCTGACGGCGGTGAAGCACCCAACACCGGCATGGGTCAGGTACCGCTGGGCGGCACACCTTATGCCGTGATGAAGGACCGATTCATGTCGCCTCTGGGCATTCCCTGCCAGAAGCCTCCATTCGGCACGCTGACCGCCATTGACATGAAGACCCAGCAGGTCGTCTGGCAAGTGCCTGTGGGCACGGTGCAGGACCAGGGCCCCATGGGTATCAAGATGCGCATGCCCATGCCTGTGGGTCTGCCCACACTGGGCGGCACGCTGGCCACGCAAGGCGGTCTAGTGTTCTTCGCAGGCACGCAGGACTACTACCTGCGCGCCTGGGATAGCGCCACCGGCAAGGAAGTCTGGAAGGGCCGTCTGCCCGTGGGCAGCCAGGGTGGCCCCATGACGTACAAGTCGCCCAAGACGGGCAAGCAGTATGTGGTGATTTCGGCTGGCGGTGCGCGCCAGTCGCCTGATCGCGGTGACTATGTGATTGCCTATGCGCTGCCCGGTAGCGCCCGGTAGCGCTAAATAAGTTCATTCAGAACTGATCGCTTTAAGCCATGGTGCGCAAGTGCCATGGCTTTTTTCATGGCTTGCTTGCGTGGTACGCTGCTGCGCCTGAGTCAATGGAGCAGTGGTCGTGAGCGAGCAGCAAGGTCTTGAAGTTTCCCAGAGCCAGCCAACCGAGGCAGACGAGGCGGCGGCCGATATGCGCCGCGCCTTGCTGGATGCGGGCAAGACCGAGTTCGCCAACTACGGCTATGACGGTGCACGCCTTGAGCGCATTGCGGCCAAAGTAGGCTGCGCCAAGCGCATGCTCTACTACTACTTTGGCAACAAAAAAGACGTGTACTTGGCCGTCATCGAGCAAAGTTATTCGGACATTCGCGAGTCCGAAGAGATGCTCAACCTGGATGCCATGGCGCCTTTGCAAGCCCTGCACGCGCTGGCCCAAAAAAGCTTTGAATACCACGAGCAAAACCTGGAGTTCACGCGCCTGGTGCTGCAGGAGAACTTTCAGGGCGGCGAAATGCTGGGCCAGATTTCCAAGACCGATTTGCTGCGCAAAGCCGCGCTGGAGCCGGTGGAGCGCATTCTGGAGCGTGGCGCAAAGCAAGGTGTTTTTCGCAGCGGCATCAGTGCCGTTGATGTGCACTACCTGATCTCGGCCCTGTCCAGCTTCCGGGTCGATCATGCTGCCACCTGGCGTAGCCTGCTGGAGGTGGATTTGCTGGGCGACAGCTTGCGCGAGCGGCATCTGCAGCTGCTGCTTGACCAGCTCTCCCGGCTGGTCGCACCAGTCCGCGAATCTCTCTAAAGCTTCATCGTGGCTGCGTAGCCTGTCATTTCCAGATAGCCGCTGCCCACAATCTGGCTGGCACCATTGCTGCCAAGGCGGCGCAGCTCGCTCAAGCCTTCCCAGTAAATGGCTCCTGTGCTGGCGCGGCTGTCCAGTTCCTGGTCGTCGAACAAGGCATGCACCTCGTAGTGCCCCGCAGGTGTTTGCACACGCCAGGCCACAGGGTAACGGGTCTGCGTGCGTGGGCTGACCCAGTGGCGCAGTGGCTCGAAATGCACCATGTCTGCACCAAAGATTTGCGCCTTCTGGCCCGGTGCGCGAAATGAGCCACCAGCCCATAGTGCGCCGCCCGTTTTGCGGCGCAGATGAAAGGCTGTGAGGGCGCTGCCGTCGTCCAGATTCATGCCGATCCAGTCCCAGCCCTGCGCGTTCGCATCCATGATGGATTCGCTGCATTCATGGTCCAGCCATGCGCGGTTGTGCTCGCTGGTCTGCACGGGCAGATGTTTGCCATCGACCACGATGGAGCCGCTGACCTTGAGCTGGGGCTGGCTGTAGTAATAGCTGGTCTGGTCGTCTTGCGGGCCTTTGTGAGAAAGACCATTCAAGCCCTGCAGTAGCAATGGCTGGGTGCTATCAAATTCAAGATTCAGTGCAAAGCCATCCGCAGCCAGTTGGGCACGGTAATGGCTGGCTTGTTCGGGGCGCTGGCCGGTGGCAGTTTCGCGCTGCAGAAACCAGTCGTTGATGTGCACATGGGTGTCGGTTTCACTGGCGCCCGCAAGGCCCAGACCCGCACGCGCCATGCGCTGGTCATGGCGCAGTTTCCGGGCTTGCACATCACTGAGTGCCACATGCGCAAAGATCAGCTGCCTGGCCGCCAGCGGCGATTGCAGGGCCTGAGCCACTCCCACGCGAGAGCGGAAAAACGTGAGCTGAAAGCCCCAGCGCTTGCCGCCCGCCTGTAACTGGCCGGTGATGTACCACCACTCGGTTTGCAGATCAGGGTGGCTGCCAAAATCGCGCGGAAATTGCAAAGTCTTGCGGGGCAGGGCGATTGCGGACGGCGGCAGACTCAGGCCAAGGCCTGCGGCCGCCAGCGTCTGCAAAGTGAGCCTGCGTGACAAGGTGGCAGCAGATAAGGTGGAAGCAGACAAGGGGGAGCGAAGAGTCAGAGGCGTTTTTCGCATGCCCCATTGTCACTGTAGTTATCTGTGCTTTCTTCGCAGACTTGGGGGAGCATGATCTCAGCCAATATCGGGCAGCGGAACAATCACCATCCAGCCGACGCCAAAGCGGTCAGCAGTCACACCAAAGCTGCGTGCGAAAAATGTGGGCCCCAGTGGCATCTGGATGGCGCCGCCCTGGCTGATGGCGGTAAACAGACGCTCGGCCTCGGCCTCATTGGGCGCTTCGATGGACAGGGAAAAGCCTTTGAAATCGGGCTTGCCGCCATTCATGCCGTCAGACGCCATGATCTGCGTTTCGCCAATTTTGAAGCTGGCGTGCATGATTTTTTCCGGGTCTGCCTGCGCAGGGCCACAGCCTTCCTGAGAGGGGTGATCGGGCTGGGGTGGCGCATCCTTGAAACGCATCAGCGCCGTAACTTCGGCACCCAGCGCGGCTTGGTAGAAATTCAGAGCCTCTTCGCAGCGGCCATCAAAGAAAAGATAGGACTGGACTTGCATGGAACCTCCTGAAGCAGAAGCTGGGTATGCCATTGTGCGCCCGGCGGTTTCGGGAGTCAGTCGGAAACCACAATCGCCAGTGCAGCTCTCAGTACTGGCTCTTGGTGCAGCGCTGTCTGTATGCCTGGTACATGGCTACCAGTCTTCCTTGACGGCCAGCACTGCATCGGTGCTGGCAGCCTTGCGCCCGGCCAGCCATGCGGTGATAACGCCAGCCAGCACCACGGCGGCAGCCAGGCTCAGCAGGCGCAGCAGCGGCAGGCGCAGCTCCATGGTCCAGTGAAAGCTTTGCGGGTTGACCACATGCACCAGAATCACGGCCACGCCCAGGCCCAGCAGCGTGCCTGCCAGCGCGCCCAGCGCTGTCCATGCCAGGCCTTCGGCCGCCACCACGGTCAGCACGTTGCGGCGCGTGAGCCCCAGGTGGGCCAGCAGGCCAAATTCCTTGCGCCGCGCCAGTACCTGGGCGCTGAAGCTGGCGGCAATGCCGAACAGGCCAATGGCAATGGCCACGGCCTGCAGCCAGTAGGTGACGGCAAAGCTGCGGTCAAAGATGCGCAGTGACCGCTCGCGCAACGCGGTGCTGCTGACAAATTCCAGCGCGGGCGTGGCCTGGCCGTTGCTCGTCAACGCTGATTCCATGGCTTGCTGCGTGGGTGGTGTGCCCTGCGGCCAGAGGGCCACTTCGCTGACTTGCCCGTCACCACCCAGCGCCAGATAGTCTTGCCAGTCCAGCGCAATCGCACCGAACTGGCGCACATAGTCGCGCCAGATGCTTGCTATATAAAAAGTAGCTGCTTGCGCTTGATGTGTCTGCGATTGCGTGCTGAAAGCCTTGGATAGCAAAGGCCAGTCGTCGCCCGGCTGCAGGCCGTAGAGCTGGGCCACGGCCTCGCTGATATGCACGGGAATGCCGGGGCGCTGTGCCTCCACAGGGCCTTGCACCCACGGCAGTTGCTGAGCGTCAGCGCCTTTGAGAGGGCGCACCAGGATGCTGATGGCGGGCTTTTCGGGGCTCAACAAAAGCGTGCTGCTGCGCATGGGCTGGGCGCGGGCAATGCCGGGCAGTTGAGACAGGCGCTGCGCCGCATCGGCGGGCAAAAGCGCTGCATCGGCGCGGCTGCTGCCGCCCGCTGCGCGCACATACAGCGGCGCGGGCAGCACGGCGTCCAGCCACTGCATCATGCTGCCGCGAAAGCTGGTGACCATGACCGTCAGCGCCACGGCCAGACTCAAGCTGGCCACCACGCCACCCACCGCCACAGTGGTAGATCGGCGCATGCGCCGCGCGCGCTCCAGCGCCAGCATGGACAAGGGTTGCTGCGACAAGCTGTTGGGCATCAGGCCCAGCACCGCACCCAGCAACCAGGGCAGAGCCGCCATGCCGCCCAGCAGCAGCAAGCCCACGGCGATATACGCTGCCAGTGGAATGCCCGCCACAGGCGGCATAAAAGCCAGAGCCACGCTGGCCGCAAGCAGCGCCAGCGCGGGCCAGATACGGGGCTGCGCCTCATGGTTGCTGCCCAGACCTTTGAGTGTGGCTGCGGGCGGTAAATCCATGGCTGATCTCGCGGGCCACCAGGCCCCCGCCAGCGTGGCAATCACGCCCAGCAGCCCAAACACCAGCGCGGCCAGCGGGCTCCATTGCAGGGCAGGTTGCACGCCTGCAAAAAAACCTCCACCCAGATCGCCGCCCAGCATGTGCAGGGCCAGCCAGGCCAGCAGACTACCCAGAGCGATACCGGCAATGCTGCCCAACAGACCCAGCACCAGCGCCTCCAGCAGCACCAGCGCCATGCGCTGGCGCGGCGTGGCGCCCAGCACGGCCAGCAGCGCAAACTGCGGCGCGCGCTGGGCCACACTGAGGGCCAGTACCGAAAACACCAGAAACGCCCCGGTGAACAAAGCGACCAGCGCCAGCACCGTGAGGTTGACCCGGTAGGCACGAGACATCTCCCCCACGCGTTGCTGGTCATCGCTGGGCTGCTGAACCAGAACCTGGCTTTGCCAGGCGGGCAGGGCGTGCAAATCCTTGATGACCTGGCTGCGGCTGGCGCTGCCAGACAGCAGAACATCCACGCGGTCGATCTGCTCAAAGCGCTGCAGCTTTTCCTGCAGCGCGGCTATATCCATCACGGCCACCGCAGCGCCGCTGGCAGTTACTGTTCCTGCAATGCGCAGGGTCTGAAGCTGGCCATTGAGCAGCCATTGAAAGCGGGCGTTGACAGCCTGCTCGGGGTTGAGCTTGAGCACCTGCAGGGCCGCTGCGTTGAGAAACACAGCATCAGGCGCAAACAGGTCCAGACGGCTGGCGCCTTGGAACAAGCGCGGCATCAGCGCGGGGGCCACGGGGGCGAGCTTGATGGCATCGCTGCCCAGTACCCTGAGCGTGCTGCCTTGCGCCGCGCCCCGGGTGTTTCTGGCACTGCTGTCGCCGGAGGCAGGATCGGTCTCACTGGCAGGCAGCAGCACCGTGGTTTCCAGCCAGGGAACAGCGGTCGTAATACCTGCGTTCTGCGCCACCTGCGGGTATAGCGCCAGCGGCAGACCGCCCTGCATGGCATGCAACTGCAGGTCCGGCTGGCCGTTGACGCTGCGCACTGCACGTGAGAATTCATCCAGTGCCGACTGGTTGATGACATGCACGGCAAAGCCCAATGCCACGCCCAGCATGATGGCAACCAGCGCCGTAGCTGTGCGCCAGGGGTGCTGGCGCAGCTCTTGCCAGGAGAAGCTGGTCAGCAACTGAAAAAGTGTGGAGCGGGAGTTCACGGCGGCAGTGACGAGGAAGCGGTGGCTTCCCGGATGTTACTGGCAAGTGCACTGGTCGCTTTTGCCGAGGGGGCGGAGCTGCTGACCCAGCTCAAGCCCCATCAAACATCACCCGTTGCGGGGCATCCTGGTTCAGGCGCTGATGCCAAGAAGCAGCAACAGCCCAAGGCTGGTTCCGCCAATGCCAAGCGCCAGCAGCCGTGAGCCGTGCAACTTGGTCCACAAAAGCATGCCAGTCAAAGACAGTGCAATCAAAGCGCCAGCCAGAGTGTCTGTCAGCAAAATCCAGGCGGCTGATGCACCTGTGGCCATGTGCAAACGGTTCAGCTTGGCCAGAAGATTCGGGTCCATGCGCTTGATGGATACCGAGAGGTTCCCCACCCAGTATTCGGCATTGACCGTGGCCTTGGGGGTGGCAAAGGCAATCAGCCAGCGCTCAGGCTGCATGGCACCGGGCCAGGGCGCAGGGCCTGCTGCTTCCACCTTTTTTTGATGTGGTGGTTTGGCTATGGCCAGTTCCTGCTGCAATTGGAGCACCAGCGTATCAATATCGGCGGGCTGCTGTGCCAGGCTCAGCTGCCACTGCGTATTGTTATGGGCCGGGCCTGGAATCTTCATCGTGGCACGATGATTGAGCAGCAGGCCGGTTGCGCCAAACAGCAGGCCCAGCGCGGCGCCCCACATTCCAAGCCAGGCGTGGGTGCGCCGCAGCCATTTCAGAACCACAGGCCTGTGCCAGCGAGCCGGAACAAACAGATGGCCGCCGCCAGACCTGGCAGGGCGCGGCGGGTTCACCGCGCCTGCTTGCGGCTGCAGTTCAGTCTCCAGGACTTTTTGCATGGAGCGGGTTTTAGAAGCGATAGCGCGCCACGACCTGGGCAGAGCGCGGAGCGCCTGGCAGGTTCAGGTTGGGCGAGCTGCCGTGACCGGCCACGATATAGCTGCGGTTGAGCAGATTGTTGAGCTTGAGCTGAACATCCCACGGGCCCTTGCGGTAGTAGGCCATCGCATCCACCGTGGTGTAGCCAGGCAGGGTGACCGTGTTGCCGGGGTTAGCGAATCGGGCCCCCACATAGTTCATGCCTGCTCCCAGACCAAAGCCGTTGCCCACAGCCTTGGTGACCCAGAGGTTGGCACTTTGTCTTGGGGTCAGCGTGGGGCGCTTGCCTTGCACTGGCTGGCCTGCGTCCATGGCAGGTGAGGTGGTCATCTCGCCGTCCAGGAAGGCATAGCCCGCCCAGACTTGCCAGCTAGGTGCAATTTCGCCAGCAAAGGTCAGCTCCAGTCCGTTGGTGCGCTGCACGCCCAGAGGCACGACGGTGTTGGTCGTTGGGTCGGTGCTCTTGATATTGGTGCGTTCCAGCTTGAACAGCGAGGCCGTGACGGACACCTTGCCATCCGGGCGCTCCCACTTCACGCCCACTTCCTGACTGGTGGTTTTTTCGGGAGCCAGCTGCGCATTGCTGGCGGCCAGTGCAAAGGTCTCGCCAGACGGCTGGAAGGATTTGCTCCACGAAGCGTAATACGACCAGGTGGTTGAAGGCTGATAGACCAGACCGATGCGGGGGCTCCAGGCCGTATCGGTGCGGCCCAGATCAGGTTTGCCAGGCAGACGCTCCTGAGTCTCTTGCTGGAAGCGGTCATAGCGCACACCCGCCAGCGCTTTCCATTGGGGTGTGATGCTCACCAGATCCTGCACATAGGCGCTGGCTACCTTGAAGGTGCTTTGATTGTTGGCCGAAGGATTGCCCGCAATCTGCAGTGGCAGGGTGGGCAGCACAGGGTTCAGCAGCGAAACCGTAGCGACATTGGCACGGCTGTATGACAGCAATCCCTTGCTCTGGCGGCCAAACTCGAAGCCGTACAGCAACTGGTGTTTCATGCCCCCTAGCTGAACTTTCTGGGTTAGCTCGGTCTGGTTGAAGAAGCCATCTTCTTCGCGCTGAATGGCGCCACGCGTCAGCGATGCGGTCATGGCTTTTTCATTGACGGACCCCACCAGCGTGTTGCTGCGGTCCAGCGAATAGTCGTAGTAGCGCAAGGCATTGCGAACCGACCATTCGTCATTGATGCGGTGGTTGAGCGTCATGCCCAGCGATGCCACTTCAGCGCGGCTGACATCTACATCCCTGGCGTTGGCCGCGCCGTAATAAGTGCCGGGTGACACATTGACAGGTCTGCCCTGGTAGGCAGGTATGCCGAAATCGGTCAGGCGCTGGTCTTTCAGGTAATCGGCCTGCAGCAGCACGCTGGTGTCGGTGCTGGGCTTGATGAGTACCGAGGCCGCCAGAGCCTTGCGGTCCAGGAATTGCTGGTCACGGTAGCTGTCTGCGCGCTCGATGGCTCCCGTCAGGCGGTAGGAAACGATGCTGTCCTGCGGTGCGCGGGCCAGGTCAAACTCGCCGCGGCGCTGATTCCAGCGGCCCAGAGTAATGCCCACCTCGCTGAGATTGCTGCCCGGCTTCTTGGTGATCCGGTTGATCAGGCCGCCCGATGAGCCGCGTCCGTAAAGTACCGAAGCGGGGCCTTTGAGGACCTCGATCTGCTCGATGTTGGACAGGTCGCGAAAGTACAGCGCATCGTCACGCAGGCCATCCACAAACTGATCGGCAATGGCCGAGAAGCCCCGGATGGTGACCTGATCGCGCTGGCCGTCGCCGTGTGACAGGCCCACACCGGGCACTGTCTTGAGCGCATCCTGCATGGACTGTGCGGCCTGGTCCCGCAGCAGGCTTTGCGGCACCACATTGACTGTTTGAGGAATATCGCGCAGCGGCGCTTCGATCTTGGTGGCGCTGGTGGCTGTGGGCGGGTTGTAGCCGGCCTCCTGCTGCTGACTGTCGCCACGAACCTGGATTTCGCCCAGCACGACTTCGGATGCGGGCTGAGCCCATGTTGCGCTGGAAAACGCCAGACCCAATGCCGCTGCCAGCGGCGAATACCTGAATGCCATGAATACCTCGTTATATGAAGTTTTTTTGAGATGGCTTGGCGGGTATTCGCCGAAGGAGGCCCCCGGCTTCAATTGGCTACAACCTATTTGCGATGCAAAAGTGTGTGAATCATAAATGAAAATCAATCTTATTTACGTGTACTTTACGGTACAGAAATAATGGGGAGGGCGCTGTCGTGTATAGGGTGGCTCAAGCGGGGTGAGCGGTCTCTATGCCGCTGGCCGTCAGCCGCAGCACGCGATTTGCGCGTTTGGCAGCGTCTGCCGAGTGGGTGACCAGCACCAGCGCAGTGCCGTTGTCGCGGGTTTGCTGCAGCAGCAAATCCATGATCTGTGCGGCGGTTGAGGGGTCCAGATTGCCCGTGGGTTCATCGGCCAGCAGCAGCGGCGGTGAATGCACAATGGCCCGTGCAATGGCCACGCGCTGAAGCTGGCCGCCGCTCAGCTGCTGCGGCAGGCGCTGGCCCAGCCCTTGCAGGCCGACAGCATTGAGCACCTGCTGCACACGCTGCTGACCTTCTGGATTCATGCGGCCCAGCAGCATCAGCGGCAGGGCAATGTTTTGCGCCACATCCAGATGCGGCAGTACATGAAACGCCTGAAACACAAAGCCAAGATGGGCACGCCGCCACAGTGCGCGCTGGGATTCGTCAAGGCTGGAAAGGTCCACGCCTTGATGCAGCACGCGGCCTTGCTGCCAGCTGTCCAGGCCCGCCAGACAGTTCAGAAACGTGGACTTGCCCACGCCGGAGTTGCCGACGATGGCGACAAATTCCCCTGCTGAAACTTCGCAGCTCACATGCTCGAAGACGCTGCTTTGCGCATCGCCCTCACCATAGCGTTTGGCGAGATCCTGAACTTGCAGCAGAGGATGTGCGGAGGTGGGGGCAGCGGCATTGGCGGGCATGAAGCCATCTTAACCAGCGCGGCTGCATAGCCTGTGCAGACTAGCGGCTGGCTTGCTGCGCTGCATCAATGACGGCCATGGCCGCACCCAGCAGTTGCTGCTGGGCATCGGGGGCATCGCAGGCAATGGCATGGCGCTGGGGCATGGATCGCAGCCAGGTGATCTGGCGCTTGGCCAGCTGGCGGGTGGCGGCAATGCCGCGTTCGCGCAGGCCCGCCATGTCCAGCGGCTTGGCGGGGTTGGTTTCAAAGGCGTCCAGCACTTCCCAGGCCTGACGGTAGCCCACACAGCGCATGGAAGGCAGGTCCGGGTGCAGGTCGCCGCGTGCACGCAGTGTTTTGACTTCACTCAGAAAGTCTTGCTCCAGCATCAGGTCAAAGCGCAGTGCAATGCGCTGGTGCAGCCAGGCGCGGTCTGTGGGTTCCAAGGAAAAAAGCGCTGCAAGCCCCATCTGCTCTGCGGGGCCTGCTTTGTTTTTGGTAGTGTGAAAGCTCGATAGAGGCTTGCCGGAAACATGCCAGACTTCCAGTGCACGTTGAATGCGCTGGCTGTCGCCCGGCGCCAGGCGTGCTGCCGTCACCGCATCCACCTCGGCCAGCTTTGCATGCATGGCGGGCCAGCCCAGCTCGGCCGCCTGTGCGTCCAGCATGGCGCGCACTGCGGGGTCTGCGGCGGGCATATCGTCCAGCCCATCCATCAGCGCCTTGAAGTACAGCATGGTGCCGCCCACCAGCAGCGGGATGGCGCTGCGTGCGCGAATTTCATCGACCAGCTTCTGTGTGTCGCGCACAAACTCGGCAGCGCTGTATGACTGCAGCGGGTCGATGATGTCGATCAGGTGGTGAGGCACGGCGGCCAGCTCTGCCGCTGTGGGCTTGGCGGTACCGATGTCCATGCCTTTGTAAACCAGCGCTGAATCCACGCTGATGATTTCTGCCTTTTGCCCCCGCTGAGCCAGTCGCTCGGCCAGTGCCAGCGCAGCGGCAGTTTTGCCCGAGGCAGTGGGGCCGGCAATGGCGATACAGGGCAGGGCGTGGGCAGCAGTCATGGGCGAAATCCGGTCAGGTCAAAGCACAAGAACCAATGACCGGGGCCATTGGTTCTTGCGGGGTGTGAGGATAACGCAGCCAGCCGCCTGGCGCCGCGCCGGGGCTTAGAGCGGCTCCTAACCCTGGCTCACGCGCGTTGGCACATAGCGGTCTGCCTGAATATCGGGCGACAGGCCGTGGCTGTAGTTTTCAGCGGTGATGGGCAGCAACTGCTCGTTCCACTCTTCCCACTGTTTGCGCAGCCGGGCGAAGATTTCAGGCTGGTGGTTCTTGAGGTTGGCGCGCTCGCGGGCGTCTTCCACCACATTGAACAAAAACTCGTTGTCGTTGATCTTGAGGTATTTCCACGGGCCCTGGCGCACGGCGCGCTGGCTTTGCGATTTGTAGCGCCAGAACAGGGTGCGGTCCGTGTTGCTGGCGCTGCCTTCCAGAATCGGCAGGATGTTCTGACCGTCGCTGGGAAAGTCCGGGCTTTGCGGTGCCCCGGCGGCAGCCAGCAAGGTGGGCAGCCAGTCAAACGTGGCGGTGACTTGTTCCTGCACCTGGGGCTGAATGCGCTGGCTCCAGCGCAGCAGCGTGGGCACGCGGATGCCGCCTTCCAGCAGCTCGGTCTTCTGGCCGGTAAAGGGCCAAGTCTTGGAAAAGCGCTCGCCGCCGTTGTCGCTGGTGAAGATGACGATGGTGTTGTCGGCCTGGCCCGTCTCATCCAGCGCCTGCAGCACCTGGCCCACGGCCTTGTCCAGGGCTTCGACGATTTCGCCGTATTTTTTGAGGCTGCCGCCGTCGTAGTGAAACAGATCCTTGATGCTGTGCGCCACATGCTCATCGTCCGGGCCTTCCCAGGGCCAGTGCGGCGCGGTGAAGTGCAGCGACAGGAAAAACGGCTTGTCGATTTCCTTGCGCTCATGCACATAGCGCGTGGCTTCATCGCCCAGGATGTAGGTGTAGTAGCCCGTGCGCTCCACCGGCTCGTCGCCCTGCCACAGGTCGGCGCTGAACTGCTCGCCCACGCCAGGCTTGTGCGTGAAGTAGTCAATGGCGCCGCTGTGATTGCCAAAGAAATAGTCGTAGCCGCTGCGCTGCGGGCCATAGGCGGGCGGCTTGCCCAGGTGCCATTTGCCGATCAGCGCGGTGTCATAGCCTGCCTGCTTGAGCAGCGACGGCAGCGTGGGGTGATCGGGCGGCAGGCCCAGTTGCGCGCCATAACGGGCCAGCGGCTCTTCCAGCCCTGCCTGAAGGCGGTACTGATAGCGCCCGGTAATGAGCGCAATGCGCGTGGCCGAGCACACGGCAGAGTTGGCATAGGCCTGATTGAAGCGCACGCCCTGTGCGGCCAGGCGGTCCAGGTGCGGTGTCTTGAAATCGGTGGCGCCATAAACGCCCAGGTCGGCCCAGCCCAGGTCGTCGGCCAGGATGAAAACAATATTCGGTGCAGTCATGAGTCAGTCTTTGTTGTTATTCAATCGTGAAGCCAGAGTTGGTAATCACAGGGCGCCACTTGGCAATCTCGGCCACGCGCAGTTGCTCCAGCGCCTGCGGTGTGCGCGGGTCGGGCTGTAGCGATAGCTCGGCCCATTTGGGTTGAAGTTTGGGGTCGGCTAGTGCCTGATTGACGGCGCGGTTGACGGTGGCAATCGCATCGGGTGATGTGCCTTTGCGCGCCCACAGGCTGTACCAGCCGCTGCCGGTGGCCTTGGGGTAGCCGGCTTCGGCAAAAGTGGGTACATCGGGCAGTTCGCGGCTGCGCTGGGCGCCGAAGGTGCCCAGAATGCGCACCTTGCCTTCCTTGTGCAGCGGCGCCAGTTCACTGGTGGTTTGGATGGCAGAAGCCAGCTGACCGCTGATAAGGTCGGTCATCATGGCAGGGCCACCTTTGTAGGGCACATGCACGATGTTGACGCCAGCGGCTTCGCCCAGCAGCAGGCCAAAGAAGTGCGGCAGGCTGCCCACGGCCGGACTGCCGAAGTTGGCCTTGTCGGGGTGGGCCTTGAGCCAGGCCACATATTCCTGAATATTGCGCGCCGGGTGCTTGGCGGGCACGGCAAGACCGAACTGAAAATGCGCCAGCAGGCCGACGGGAGAAAAATCACGCGCCGGGTCGTAGCCGGGTTTTTTGTAAACGATCTGCGAGAGCACCGGCGTAATCAGCGGGGCAATCAGATAGGTGCCGCCGTCGCTGGGCGCATTGAGCAGAATCTGCGCCGCAATCTGGCCATTGGCGCCGGGCTTGTTGTCGACCACCACGTAGTGGCTCTTGCCCAGCTGCGCGGCAATGCTTTCGGCCAGCACGCGGGCCAGCAGATCAATGCCGCCGCCTGCGCCAAAGCCCACCAGAATGCGGCTGGCCTGGGGTACGGCAGAGGATTCAGCCGCTTTGGCCAGAGAGCTCAGAGAGAAACCAGCGGCGCTGGCGGCAAGCAGCGATTGCTGCAGAAATGAACGGCGGGAATGCATGGACGGAGATCACAAAAGTGCGGCGCGTGGGCCAGTCCGTGCATTCTGAAAAAAACTCTATAAAAAGAAAAATAATAAAAACTGGTTTTTAAATAGCTTAAACATCTTATTTCAAATCATTATTTGCTGATGCCAAAACGCCGCACCAGCGTCCACGCCGTGATGGCCGTGCAGGCCGACCAGAACCACACGCCCAGCGCCAGCGGCGCGGTGGAATTGCTGTCCAGATGCAGGCCCAACCAGTGGCCCATGGCAAAGGCGATGATCATCATTACAAAGCCGTTGATGGCAGACGCCGTACCGGCGGCCTGCGGAAACGGCGCCACGGCATTGCTCTGCCCGCAAGGCATGTGAATGCCGTGGGCCACCTGATACAGGCAAAACGGCAGGGCATAGACCCAGATGCTGCGAAGACCGGCCAGTGCAGCAATGCCCATGATGGTGCCCGCCACCAGCGAGAGCCCGCCCGCCACGGCTACGGCGCGCTGCACGCTCATGCTGCGCAGCAGGCGGCGGCAGGCAAAGGTGCCGCTGATGTAGCAAAGAGCGTTGAAACCCATCATCAGGCCGTAGTGGGTTCTGTCCATGCCCAGCACATTGATGTAGGTGAAGGACGAGGCGGCCAGATTGGTGAACAGGCCTGCATAGGTGAAACAGGTCAGTAGGTTGTAGGCCTGAAACATGGGGTTGCACACAATGCGTGCCCAGGTGCCCAGCAGATTGGCCGGGTGTAGCGCCTTGGGGTTGCGCTGGGGAATGGATTCCTGAAAGCGCAGCACCACCATCAGCCAGGCGACGCAGCCCATCAGCGCCTGCGCCAGCATGGTGGAGCGCCAGCCTAGCCAGACCACGAACAGGCTGCCGCTGACGGGTGCCAGAAATGCCAGCACGCCCAGCCCCGTCAAAGCCTTGGACATGACTTGCGCACCCAGATGCGGCGCATACAGGTCGCGCACCACGGCGCGTGCGCACATGACGGCCGCGCCCAGTGCCGCGCCTTGCAGCGCACGCCAGGCAATCAGTGCATCCATGCTTTGTGCGCTGGCGCAGCCTATGGCGCCCAGCACATAGCCGCTCAGGCCCAGCAGCAGCACAGGCTTGCGGCCCAGGCGGTCTGACAGCGGGCCCCAGAACAGCTGAGAGCAGCCAAAAGCCAGCAGGAATGCCGTCAGCGTCAACTGCGCCTGCGAGACATGGGCGCCAAAGCCCTGCTGAATCAGCGGCAGGGCGGGCAGATACATATCGGTGGCCAGCGGCTGCAGCCCCAGCAGTAGGCCCAGGATGAGAATCATCCATGCTGCAGAATTGCTAGCGGATGGCGCTTGTTCTGCAATGGGCTTGGCCTGATCTGGCAATGAGGGCGAAGGGTCTGGTAGCGGCGCTGACATGGGCGTCAGCGTAGCAGAGAGCGGGTGATTTTCAGTGTACTGACGAGACAGTATCTGGAGATGCTGGCCCTTGCGGCTGGCGCTGCCCCGCTGCTGGTGGGTGCGTGCTTCAGCGTGGATTCAGTTCGAACAGCTCACGCAGTGCCTTGCGGTACTCGCCCATGGCTCGGGCCTGAGTGTTGTGGTGGGTGGCGCCGTCCACCAGAATGAAGCGCTTGGGCTCCTTGGCGGCATCAAACAGTTGCTGGCCCAGGCGGGCGGGAATCAAGGGGTCAGCCGTGCCGTGCACCACCAGCAGCGGCGAGCCTATGTCGGCCACCTTGTCGATGGAGTCAAAGCGCTGGGTAATCAGCCAGTCCACCGGCAGCCAGCCCCAGCGCATGGAGTCAAACACATCGGGGATATTGGTGAAGGTGGACTCGACCAGCACGCCTTTTTCATCCTTGACGCCGCGGGCCAGATCAATCGCAATGGCGCCGCCCAGCGAATGGCCAAAGATATAGCGCGGCTGGCCTGGGGACTTGCGTGCCAGCCAGTCCCAGGCGGCGCGGGCATCTTCGGTGGCCGTGGATTCAGAGGGCAGGGCATGGCTGCTTTTGCCAAAGCCCCGGTAGTCCACCGCCAGCACCGAAAAGCCCAGTTCGTTGAGCCTGCGTATGCGCGGGGACGAGCCCGTCACATTCCAGCGCGCACCGTGCAAAAACAGAAGCTGCGGCGCCTTGGCGCGGGCGGCAGGCATCCACAGGCCATGCAGCTGCACCTTCTGGCCGCTGCGCGTGGTGTAGGGAATATCGACTTCCTGCATGCCCGCCGTGTTGGCGCCCGGCCAGGTGCGGTTGCTGGGCTGGAAGATCCACACGCGCTGCTTGGCATCCAGCTCTTTCAGCCCCCACGCCGCGCCGCCCGCCAGCAGCACGGCCATGGCGCCGAAGAACAGGCGCTTGCGGGACCAGAAAGCAACGGCAGACATGGGTGTGAGTGGGTGAAACGGTGAAGGACAATGGATGTCAGGAACTGCACAAGTATGGCTGCAGCACCTGTCATCTCGGCATCAGCGTCATCAATTGGCGCTACGCTAGTGGGTGTTTGATCTGTGAAACTCTCATTTTGATAGCTGAAAGCGCATGCAATCATTGCGCTAGAGGCTGTTTTAGGATTTATTCGATATGCCGATCTGCCTGGGCCTGGCCGCTAACAAACTGCATCATCAAACCGAAGATGCCGCACTGTTTTCCCTGTTGCGCGCTTGCGAGGCCGGAATTCGCGAACTCAAGCTGGGCTTTCATGCCGTGGGCCGCACCTATGACGCCATTGCCGCTGCCGGCATGCTGCAGGGCTACCGCGGTCTGGTGCGCTACCCCTATGGCCGTGAAGGCGGGCTGATGCGCCTGGTGGCCGAAGTGGTGGGCATGGAAGGCGACGAGCGCACGCTGGACGGCGCCATCTACCTGATGGACCCAGTGGACCCGTCTTCCATCTTCCCCGAAGCGCTGGCCATGAAGCGCCAGTGCGTGATTCACGGCAAGCCTTTTCTGTCCACCGTGGCCTCCACACGGGACTGGATCGAGATGGAGCGCATTCATGCCGGTTTGCCGCGTGACCGCAATGCCGACCGCTTTCACGACTACGAAAACCAGACGCTGGCGCTGATTGCCCACGATGCGATGAAGCCCACCATGCTGGAGTTTGCCGAGCGTAACTTTGACCTGCTCAGCCGCTATCGCCGCCGCGTGGGCACGGGCACCACGGGCCAGAAGCTCAATGAAATGGCCTGGAGCAAGGGCTGGCCTGCCGACAAGCCCTGGGTGGACCGCTACAACAGCGGCCCGCTGGGCGGCGATGCGCAGATTGCCGACCTGGTGCTGGACAAGCGCTGCCAGCGTGCCATCTTCTTTGAAGACCCGCATGTGGCCCGCCAGCACGAGGCCGATATTCAGCTGCTGGAGCGTGCCGTGACCACCGTGACGCACGACGCGGTGTGCAGCACCTCGCCCCAGGTGGCGCAGCGCTGGTGCGACGCTGCGCTCAAGCGCGGCGCGGCCTGATGAAGGCTGAGGGCAGGGCTTATTTGCTGGCGCGGTAGCGCTTGAGCTCGGTCTGCAGCCAGCTCGCGCTGGGCTCGGCATCCTTGCCCGCGCAGCGCACCTGATAGGGCTTGTGGCTCATGCTGCTTTCGGTAGCCGCGCGGGTGATGAAGTCTTCAGAAGTCACCACCCAGCCTTTTTTCAGCAGATAGTCGTATTTGCCGCGCAGATGCTCGGCCGCTTTGGCGCTGTCGTACCAGCTGCCGTTGCGCTGAAACTCGCAGCCCGAGGCCTTGAGGTGACCGATCAGATGCTCAATTTCCTGACTGGCCGCCGGCGTGGGCTTTTCGGCCAGAGCGGCCAGAGGCAAAGCAGCGATCAGCAGTGCGGTGGTGAGTTTTTTCATGCTGGCATGTTACAAAACAAAGGCCTTCGCCAAGCATTGCCGACTGGCCAATAGGTAAGCAGAGGTTCAGGGCGCAGGCGTAGCCAGTGGCTTGCCCTTTTCCACCACATACACGCCAATCAGCTTCACGGTGCCGCTGCTGGCGTTGTGGGCGTCGTGTACCACGCCCGCAGGCACAACAAAGGATTCGCCCGCCTTGATGGTGCGCGGCGGCTGGCCGTCCATCAGTAAATCGACTTCGCCTTCGCTCACATAGCTGATCTCGTCGCCCGGATGGGTGTGACGGCCCGCACGCGAGCCAGGGGCGACTTCCACCTTGGCAACCACGGCTTCGCGCCCGGGCACCGAGACATCGGCTTTCCCGACCATGGTGCGTGTCAGGCCGCTGGCCTGGGGCGCACCAGCCTGTGCCATGGCGCTGCTGCTGAAGATCATGAAAGCGCTGGCACACAGCAGGCTGGCGTAACTGGCGCGGTAGTTGATGGACATGGATTTCCTCCCGAAAGAAAAAAGAGACAGGCGATAGACCTGTCTCTTTTACTGGCGAGCGGCTGTCCTACGCCATGGGGCCAGCCCTAGCTGCGGCGGGGCGTTCAGGCGCGCTGCGGCTCAAGCGTCTTGGTGTAGAGCGATTTGCCATCCAGATCCTTGAGTACCACGGTCAAGGCCTTGCTGCGGTGGTCAATATCGAGCTGGCCAAAGAACTGGTAGCCCTCGCTGGGGGCCGAGTTCTGATGCGGTGCGGCCTTGCTGTAGACCACGTCCAGACCAAAGGTCTTGTCGGCATCGTTGGGGCCAAAGCCGCCTGCGTTGAGCGGGCCGGAGACAAATTCCCAGAACGGGTCAAAGTCCTGAAACTGGGCGCGGTCCGGGCTGTAGTGGTGGGCGGCGGTGTAGTGCACATCGGCGGTGAGCCAGACTACGTTCTTGATGCCCGCGTCTTTGATGCCCTTGAGCAGGCGCGCCATTTCCAGCTCGCGGCCCTTGGGGCTGCCGTGTTCACCATTGGCTACGGCTTCCCAGACGGGGCGGCCTTCGGCGTCCTTGCCATCGGGAACAAACAGGCCGATAGGCATGTCGGCGGCAATCAGCTTCCAGGTGGCTTTGCTCTGTTTGAGGCCTTCAATCAGCCATTGCAGTTGCGGGCGACCGAGGAAAGCGGTTTCTGCACTTTCTGTGGTTTGCAGATTGTGCGTATTCGGGCCGCGATAGCTGCGCATGTCCAGCACAAAGATATCGGCCAGCGGCCCTTGCGGCAGCACGCGGTAGACGCGCTGGTGCTCTGCCGCGCCAAAGTTGCGCATGGGCGCGTATTCCATGAAGGCGCGTTGCCCACGCGCTGCCAGCAGCTGGATGTTTTTCTCGGTGTAGGCCGCGTTGGACGTGAGGTCCTTGCTATCAGAATAGTTGTTGGTGACTTCGTGGTCATCCCACTGCCAGATCTGGGCGACCTCGCTGCCCAGCGCCCGCACATTGGCATCCATCAGGTTGTAGCGGTGGCGGCCACGGAACTCGTTGAGCGTTTCGGCCACTTTCGAGACTTCGGGTGTGACGATGTTCTTCCACATCGTGCCATCGCGCAGCTTGATTTCAGCGGGGATGGGACCATCGGCATAGATGGTGTCGCCGCTGTGCAAAAACACATCGGGGTTGACCTTGCGCATCTGTTCATAGATGCGCATGCCACCAAAGGCTTCGTTGATACCAAAGCCCTGGCCTGCGGTGTCCCCGCTCCAGACCAGACGGAATGGGCGGGTGGCTGCGCCCGTGGCCGCCAACGGGGTGCGGAAATGCCCCTGAACTGCGGGCGAGCGCACATTGGCGCTGGCAAATTCTTCCAGCATCACGCGGTAGAAGATGTCCTGACCGGCTGGCAGGCCTTGCAGGTCAATGCGGCCTGTGCCGTCGCTGCTGCTGAGCAGATCAGGGCCGCGCAGTTGGGTACTTTGCGCAAAGCTGGCGGTGGTGCTCCATTCCAGCCACATGCGGGCATCGCGGCTGGCGCGGGCCCAGACGATGG
This sequence comes from Comamonas fluminis, assembly GCF_019186805.1. Taxonomy (NCBI): domain Bacteria; kingdom Pseudomonadati; phylum Pseudomonadota; class Betaproteobacteria; order Burkholderiales; family Comamonadaceae; genus Comamonas; species Comamonas fluminis. The sequence continues at coordinate 1,265,454 of NZ_CP066783.1, forward strand.
CGCTGTTGGCCAGCACATCACCGCTTTGCACGCCGGAGGGCAGCAGGGCGCGGGCGCTGTCGCGGGTCACGGCGGCAGGGGCTGTCTGGGCGCGCAGCACGGCGGGCAGCAGGCCTGCGCCGGTGATGAGGGCGCTGGTGCTCAGTCCGTGACCTAAAAAGCGGCGGCGTTCCATGGTGGGGTCCTTGTAAGTAAACAGGCTTGCAAGCCTATTAAAGAGCTGTGACAAGCCCGTGAATACAGGCTTGTTTGCTCACATTTCAAGGAAACCCAGGCAGGGATCAGACGCTCAGAAGTAATGGCGCATGCCCAGCGCAATTGAGCTGAAGCCCACGCCTTGCTCGCCCGTCTGGTAGCTGGCGTGCTCGTGGTTGTTGACGCGGGTGTAGAGCGCATACAGCTTGGTGCGCTTGCTGAAGTTGTAGTTGTACGCCAGTGTCCACTGCGTGGCCTGGGTTCCGTCTTCGCCGCCCACCTTGCCTGCATGGCCCACGTTCAGGTGGTATTCGCTGGGGCCATCTGTGTATTGAACTGCCACGCGGCCCATATTGCGGGTGCGCTGGCTGCTATCAACCTGATAGTTGGCCTGGTCCCAGCCATGGCTGTTTTGCAGATAGCCAGCCACCGTCCAGGGGCCGGTGGTGTAGGCGGCGCGCACGGTGGTCTGCTCGGCAGCGCCCCAGCGGTTATGGCCCAGGCCCAGCGACAGGTTGCCCAGTTCATAGTTGGCGGCCAGGTCCCAGGCGTTCTTGCTGGGTTCGGCCTGCTTTTCATGCAAGCTGGTGCCCAGCTCCACCGTCAGGCCCTTGTATTCAGGCAACTGCCAGGATACATGGTTGGCCCCGTTGGACACCCAGGCGTACAGCGCATCGGCCGAGCTGCCGGTGTCGAAGTTGTGCATATTCACCACGTCTGCCGTGGCGTAGTAGGCCTCGCTGATCATGCGGCCCATGCGCAGCATGCCAAAGCGGCCCGACAGGTTCACCTCGCTCTTGCGGTTGAAGTAGCTGGTGTCGGTGTTGGCGCCGGTATCCAGTTCAAAACCATGCTCCAGAATAAAACCCGCCTGCATGCCGCCCCCCAGATCTTCCTGGCCGCGCAGGCCCCAGAAGGATTCGTTGTTCTGCAGGCCCATGACGGAGGATTGCCCCTCAATCTTCGCGCTTTCCACCGAGGTGTTCAGACGCCCATACACCTGCAGCGTGCCGTTGGGCGCTTGCTGGGCTTGGGCGAAGGGGGAAGCTGTCAGGGTGGTCAGAGCAACGCTGCCAGATAGCAGCAGGGCGCGGTTCAAAGCGGTCACGGTCGGAAAAAGGAATGCAAAGCGCCCGGTGGTTGCCGGGCGTTGGAAGATGCGCGCCAGGCGGGGCGCCTGGTGCAGGAAAGGTGCGAATCCTAGGGTAATCCCGCGTAAGACGCTGACAAGCAGCGCATACCGGCACGGCCTGCGCAGTTTTTACGCAGGGCTGTGCTGAAGGCCTGAGAGGCCATGCATCTGGCTAGCCGCGAACTTGCATTGAAGCGGCGGGGCGTGCCAGTCGCTCGGTGCGGTTGATCAGCCAGGTCAGCAGCAAGCCCGGCACCACAAAGCCCGCGGTGACCAAAATGCCGTGCTTGATATGGGCCATGGGCTCCGCAAGTGTTGCCACCTCCTTCATGGGCGAGAACCATGGCGACAGGTTCAAAAAGAGCAGCACCAAGACGGCGCATGGCCAGGCCCAGTTGGCCCCGCGCAACCAGGCCGAGCGCCAGGCGTACGCCGTCAGCGCCAGAGCAAACAGCCCTTCCAGCACCCACGACAAGGTGCCCAGCTTGCCCCAGGCGCCCAGGCCAAAGTGCTGCACGGCATAGGGAAAGAGCGCCAGGTCGTTGTTGTGCATGGGCCAGTCGGCCACAAAGTGCGAGAACGCCGCCACAAAGGCCAAGGCTGCAACGCGCTTGTCTTTGATGAACAGCATGCCCCAGACGGCGGACCAGAACAGCGCCATCAGCAGCGAGTGGTCCCAGTCAATGAAGGTGAGGTCAAAGAACAGATAGGGGCCTGCCTGCAAATTGGCGGTGACGGTGTTGAAGCCGGCCACGATAAAAAGGCCGTCCAGCAGATCCAGAAACCCCACGCCCAGCAGCAGGGGCAAGGTGGGGGTTTTGGGAAATTTGGCTTTGAGCGCCAAGCCAATGGCAAAGTGTCCAACGTACATAACAGTCTCGGGTGTCTGAATCAATGCCCGCATCTTGGGCTTGATGAAGATGCAAGACTGTCACTTTCTGGCACTTTCAAGCATTGGACGCATGACGCCGCATTCCGAACCCATCAGCCATCTGCCACCAGCGGTTTCGCAGCAGTTTCTGGCCGCATCGTCGCGCCGTTTGCTGGGCAAAGGCGAGCAGCTGTTTGCCCTGGGCTCCGAGCCCCGCGCCATGTTTTTGGTGCTGAGCGGGCGTTTGCAGGTGTCCATTCTGTCGGCGCAGGGGGAGCAGTTTTTTGCCAGCTTTCTGCCGCCGGGCCACTGGTTTGGTGAGATTCCCTTGCTGGACGAAGGGGCCCGGGCCTTCTATGCCGAAGCCGCAGAGCCATCCGAAGTGGCGGTTCTGGCTGCACCGGATTTCTGGCAGGCGGTGAATGCCGATCCGGCCGTCATGCTGGCCGTGATGCGCCTGTCTTGCAGTCGTTTTCGCGCAGCGGTGGCGTGGATTGAAGATGCCAGCCTACAACCCTTCAAGGTGCGCTTGGCATCGCGGCTGCTGGCGCTGGCGCAGATAGAAGGCGCTGGCTGCAACGCACTGCGCATTTCCCAGGAAATGCTGGCCGCCCAGCTGGGCATGGCCCGCCAGACCGTCAACCGGCAACTGCAAACGTGGTCGCACCAGGGGTTGATTCGTTTGCGTTACGGCACCATAGAGCTGCTGGATCCTGCTGCACTTCAAGCCTTGTAGTGCACAACACAAAAAGCAAAAAAGCAAAAAGGCCCCGAAGGGCCTTTTTGATGGTGTGCAAGCAGCGAATGCTTAGATCACGCCTTGTGCCAGCATGGCGTCGGCCACCTTCACAAAGCCAGCGATGTTGGCGCCGTCGATGTAGCTGATGGTGCCGTCTTCGCGCTTGCCGTGCTTGACGCAAGCGGCGTGGATGCTTTGCATGATCTGCAGCAGACGTGCGTCCACTTCTTCAGCAGGCCAGGACAGGCGAGCCGAGTTTTGCGACATTTCCAGACCGGAAGTGGCCACGCCACCAGCGTTGGATGCCTTGCCGGGAGCGTAGAGCACGCCAGCAGTTTCGAAAGCCTTGGCAGCTTCGTTGGTCGAAGGCATGTTCGCGCCTTCAGCCACGCACAGCACGCCGTTGGCGATCAGTGTCTTAGCATCGGCTTCGGTCAGCTCGTTTTGCGTAGCGCAAGGCAGGGCCACGTCCACCTTGATGGACCATGGGCACTTGCCAGCCAGGAATTCCACGCCGGAAACCAGCTTGGCGTAGTCGCTGACGCGGCCGTACTTGTTGTTCTTCACATCCATCAGGATGGCCAGCTTTTCGGTGGTGAAGCCCGCAGCGTCGTACACGGTGCCCGAGGAGTCGGACACGGTCACAACCTTGGCGCCCAGCTCCATGGCCTTTTCCACGGCGTACTGCGCCACATTGCCCGAACCGGACACGGAGACAGTCTTGCCTTCGAAGGACAGGCCGCGTGTGGCCAGCATTTCGCGGGCAAAGTACACGGTGCCGTAGCCGGTGGCTTCAGGGCGAATCAGCGAGCCGCCAAACGACAGACCCTTGCCGGTGAACACGGAAGAAGCGGTGTTCGACAGCTTCTTGTACATGCCGGCCATGTAGCCCACTTCGCGGCCACCCACGCCGATGTCGCCAGCTGGCACGTCGGTGTCAGGGCCCACGTGGCGGAACAGCTCGGACACGAAAGCCTGGCAGAAGCGCATGACTTCGGCTGGGCTCTTGCCCTTGGGGTCGAAGTCAGAGCCGCCCTTGCCGCCGCCCATGGGCAGTGTGGTCAGTGCGTTCTTGAAGGTCTGCTCGAAAGCCAGGAACTTCAGCACGGACTGGTTGACCGAGGGGTGGAAGCGCAGGCCGCCCTTGAAGGGGCCGATGGCCATGCTGTGCTGAATGCGGAAGCCGCGGTTCACTTGCACCTGGCCCTTGTCGTCCGTCCAGCTCACGCGGAACTGGATGATGCGCTCGGGCTCAACCAGGCGCTCCAGCAGAGCGTGTTCGGCGTACTTGGGATTCTTCTCGATGAAGGGCCACAGGCTTTCCATCACTTCGGTGACGGCTTGCAGGAATTCGGGCTGACCGGGATTGCGTTGTGCCACTTCTTCCAGGAATTGGCCTACGGACTCGTACTTCATAGAGAACTTTCTGACTAGACGGGGAGATGCGCTGAAACTCGCGAAACCAAGATTATGCCAAAAAGTTATGCCGTCATGCATGGATTCGGTGCATGACGGCGCAAATCTGGTGCGAGTCTGCTATTTAATAGTGCATGAACGTGAGGTTTTTTCTTACAAACCAAGCACTTAGATGGTGCATTTCATGTGCGGGTTTGCATCTCGCCTTGTCGCAAAAAATCCTCAGCAAGAGGCAAACAGCGCCTGAAAGCGGCCGAAACGGGGCCTGGCAATTCCTGAGTTTTCGCAATTTGTGATAGCACCAAGTTGGTGCAACATACGACAGAGAGATGTTCTGAGCGGTGAACGATGCGCCCGCTGTATCTGCCGGACTTTCTGGGCGCACCCGTGCAACTGCAGCCCGGGCAGTGGGCGCAGTTCTGTAGAGCCGATTTGGGGTGAGGGCGCCGCATGGCGCATGCGGCCAGGTTTTGCTCTGATATTCAGAGCGGCTGGCGCAAGGCATTTATAGAGTTCTGGTGCAAACCTTGAAAAACTCTATGAATAAAGATCGATGGCAGCTTCTGATTCAATAGCAAATAGCCCAATTCGGACAATGGCCGAACGGGTCAAAGAGCCATTCAGAAGCTGCAGAAGCAACTGCCCTGTGGCGCTATCAGCGGCCGCGCAGGAACAGCGCGTCCAGCTCCTTCATGGTCAGCTGGCGCCAGGTGGGGCGGCCGTGGTTGCACTGGTCGGAACGCTCGGTCACTTCCATCTGGCGCAGCAGCGCATTCATCTCGTCGATGGTGAGCTTGCGGTTGGCACGCACCGCGCCGTGGCAGGCCATGGTGGCCAGAATTTCATTGCGGGCGCGCTGCACCACGGTGCTGGCGTCGTGCTGGGCCAGTTCGGCCAGTACGCTGCGGGCCAGTTCCACCGCATCGCCCTGAGCCAGCGTGGCAGGCACGGCGCGCACGGCCAGTGTCTTGGGCGAGAAGGGGGAGATCTCCATGCCCAGCGTCTGCAAGGTGTCGGCATGCTCTTCGGCGGTGGCCACTTCCTCGGGCGTGGCGGCGAAGGTGGCAGGAATCAGCAGCGGCTGGCTGGGAATCTGCTCGCTGCCGTTGTCCGTGTTCACCGCGTTTTTCAGCTGCTCATAGACGATGCGTTCATGCGCGGCGTGCATGTCCACGATGACCATGCCCTGAGAGTTTTCCGCCAGGATGTACACGCCATGAATTTGTGCCACGGCCCGGCCCAGTGGCCAGACGGGGGCGTTGTCAGTGGCTGGTGCTGCGGCCGGTGCAGGAACGGGGGCAGGAATGGGAGCTGATACGGACGCAGCAGAGGGTGCGGTGGCTTCAAAATTGATAGCTGCTGGCGCTTCCTTTGCCTGGGCTACCGGTGGTTTTGACTGAAAGTAGCTTGATTGCCCAGAGGGGCGCAGCCTGATGCCTGATGTGTCAGCGTCTGCCGATGCTGTGACCGGTGTGCTGGCCACCTGGGCCGCAGGTGCTGGAATGGTTGCCGCAGGGGCGGGTGAGCTGGCTTGCGCAGCCGCATTGAACGGCGCGTGCGAGGGCGTTGTTGCCGCTGCTGCTGCTTGCGGCGTTGGTTCTTGCAGAGGTTCACGCATCGGGGCCCAGAGCTTTGCCAGATCGCTGACCTGGGTTCCCGCCCGCTCTTCGCCAAAGCTCATGCGGGTCTGGGGCCATGCGGGCGCGGCAGCAGGCTTGGCGGCGGCTGCACCGCTGTCAATCAGGCTGGGCTGGCGTGCCGCATCCTGCGCGGCTTCCTGGGCTGCGGCTTCCACCACGGCGGCAGCGCGTGGTGCGGCCAGTGCGTTGTCGATCGCGTGGCGCACGGCCTGGTGCACTTCGCGGCTGTCGCGAAAGCGCACTTCGATCTTGGTAGGGTGCACGTTCACGTCCACGCGCGCGGGGTCGATCTCGATATAGAGCGCGTAGATGGGCTGCTTGTTGCCGTGCAGCACATCTTCATAGGCAGCGCGGGCCGCGTGGGTCAGCACCTTGTCACGCACAAAGCGGCCATTGACATAGCAGAACTGGTGGTCGGGGCGCGAGCGGGCAGCGTCAGGAATACCTGCGCGGCCGGTGACGTGGATGGCGCCAGACCAGTGGTCCACGCTCAGCGAGTTCTTGACGAAGTTGTCGCCCAGCACATCGGCCAGACGGCTGGAAATGGCTTCTTCCGAATCGCCACTGGCAGCGCGCCACTGCTCGACCAGCTTGCCTTCGTGCCAGATGGAAAAGCCCACGTCGGGCCGTGCCAGCGCATGACGGCGCACGGATTCAATGCAGTGCGCCAGCTCGGTCGCATCGGTCTTGAGGAATTTGCGCCGTGCAGGGGTGGAAAAGAACAGCTCTTTGACTTCCACCGTGGTGCCCTGATTGCGGGCTGCGGGGCGCAGCTCACCGCTGCGGGCGTCCAGCAAAAATGCCGATTCCTGCCCTGCGGGGCGCGAAAAAATCGAGGTCTCGGAAACCGAGGCAATCGCCGCCAGCGCCTCACCGCGAAAACCCATGGTGGCCACGGTTTCCAGGTCATGCAGATCGGTGATCTTGCTGGTGGCATGGCGGCGCAGGGCCACGGGCAGCTCGGCTTGCGGAATGCCACAGCCATCGTCTTCCACTGCAATCAGGCGCACACCACCGGCCAGCAGGCGCACATTGATCTGGCGTGCGCCAGAGTCCAGCGCGTTGTCCACCAGCTCGCGCACCACGGAGGCCGGGCGCTCCACGACCTCGCCAGCGGCGATCTGGCTGATCAGCTCATCGGGAAGGTCACGAATCGGCCGTCGCGCAGGGGCAGCTTGCGCGGTAGTTTCTGTGAGGGCGGGGGAGAGTTCGGGGCTGGATGCGTTCACGCCGATCATTCTAGGCTGGAGCGGATGTCGGCCGGGCATTGAGCTTTTGTGTGCGTGTGCCGGGCAAAGGCAAAAACAAAAAGAGCTGCCTGGGCGGCAGCTCTTTTGCAGCAAATACCTGCTGATTCAGCGGGCTGATTTAGTGGCGGTGGCCACGGCCGCCACCACGGGTCAGCTCATTGCCCAGCAGCGCACCGGCGGCAGCGCCACCAACGGTGCCCACAGGGCCGCCGAACAGCATATTGCCCACGGCACCACCGGCAACGGCGCCTGCGCCGATACCGACTTGCTGACGGCTGGGGCCATGGGCGCAACCACCCAGGGCCAGGGCACCTGTCAGGGCAACAGCCAGAGTCAGGGCCTTGCCGTAGCGCTTAGTGATCTTGTTCATGCTCGTATTCCTCTCAGCGTGCTAGTTATGGAAGTGGTCTGGCTTCTGCGTAATCCTCTGAAATAGGGAGGTGAGAAACGCTGCACTGACAGGGCTGGGCCCTGATGTCATGGCTGGCAATGCACGGCTTGCTGTGACACACCTCTACTGTGCCAGCAGAAATCGCAAGCTGACGTCTTGTTGACGTATAGATTTATCAAAACTTGTAACAAACAGCGCATATTGCGCAGTGTTTGTAGCTTGCTGCAAGAGTCTGTGAGTTTGCTCTCAAAAACATGGCAGCTTTGCGAGGTCGGATGCGCCTGCGGGCTTTGCGGCTCGCAGTACATTACGCAGCGCGGCCTGCAGATGCGGGCCATCCATTTTTTGAGGACTGTGTTTTGGAAATCATTCAGTTTCTGATCGACTTCATCCTGCATATCGACAAGCACCTGGAAGCGTTTGTCGTGGCCTACGGGCCCTGGGTGTATGCCTTGCTGTTCATCATCGTGTTCGTGGAAACCGGCGTGGTGGTCATGCCCTTCCTGCCCGGTGACTCACTGATGTTCATTGTCGGCGCGCTGTGCGGCGCCGGGTACATGAGCTATCCGCTGGCGGTGGTGGTGCTGCTGGCCGCGGCCATTCTGGGCGACCAGAGCAACTACACGATTGGCCGCTATCTGGGACCCAAGGTCTTTCAGTGGGAAGACTCGCGCTGGTTCAACCGCAAGGCCTTTGATCAGGCCAATAATTTTTATGAGCGCTACGGCGGCGTGACCATCATCATGGCGCGCTTCATGCCCTTTATCCGTACCTTTGCGCCGTTTGTGGCGGGCGTGGCGCATATGAGCCGCTCCAAGTTCAGCATGTTCAATGTCATCGGGGCTTGCCTGTGGGTGCTGGGCATCAGCGCTGCGGGCTACTTCTTCGGCAATATGGAATGGGTCAAGAACAACCTGGAAAAAATCATCTGGGGCCTGATTCTGGTGCCGGGGCTGATTGCCGTGTTTGGCGCCTGGCGCGCAGGCAAGGCAGAGAAAGCCCGATCGGCTTGATGCTGTTTTGATAGCGTGCAGCGCTTGATCTGTAGGCGCTGCAGCCGAAAAATATAAAAATGCAGACGTAAAAAAGGCCCCGATTGTTCGGGGCCTTTCTGCTGGAAGGGTTCAGCGCAGTGATTACTGGCGCTTGCCCACTTCGTTGCCAATCAGGGCGCCAGCGGCTGCGCCGCCTACGGTGCCCAGAGTGCCGCCCAGCACGGCGTTGCCAACGACACCGCCAGCCACGGCGCCTACGCCGGTGCCAATCTGTGCGTTGGAAGGGTTGGTGGAGCAGCCAGCCATGGCAAGGGTCAGGGCGGCAGCGGCGGTCAGGGCAATAGTACGCAGTTTCATGGAAATCTCCGGTAGCGGCCGATGCAATGAAACGGCCTTCAGGAACATGACTCCATGGTGAACCTGAGGCGGCTTTTCGTCAGTAGGACATGCAGCCAAGCCCTTGTCGCAGCAGGCCGGTTGCATGTCTAGGCCGTCTGCTCAGACCGTGCGGCTGCGTGCCAGCGGCGGATTGTGAGCAAAGTATTTGCGAATGCCGGTCATCAGCGCATCGGCCAGTTGTTCCTGATAGGTGCTGCTGCGGAGCTTGGCTTCTTCCTCGGGGTTGCTGATGAAAGCGGTTTCCACCAGCACGCTGGGAATGTCGGGCGCCTTGAGCACGGCAAAGCCAGCCTGCTCCACGCGGGCCTTGTGCAGCTTGGCCATGGAGCCAATTTCACCCAGCAGCGAGGTGCCGAGCTTGAGGCTGTCCTTGATCTGCGCGGTGGTGCTCATGTCCAGCAGCATGCGCTGCACATGCTGATCCTGCAGGCCGCCTACGTTGAGGCCGCCGACCAGATCGGCCTGGTTTTCCTTGTTGGCCAGCCAGCGCGCTGCCGTGCTGGATGCGCCGCGTTCGCTGAGTGCAAACACGCTGGCGCCGCGTGCGGCAGGGGTGGTGAAGGCGTCGGCGTGAATGCTGATGAACAGGTCGGCCTGCACGCGGCGGGCTTTGTCCACGCGGGTGGCCAGGGGCACGAAGAAGTCGGCATCACGCGTCATGAAGGCGCGCATGGGGCTGCCGCCTATGCGTGAGTCATTGATGCGCTCGCGCAGCAGGTGGCCGATTCTGAGCACCACGTCTTTTTCGCGCAGACCGCTGGGGCCGGTGGCGCCGGGGTCTTCACCGCCGTGGCCAGGGTCCAGCGCCACGATGATGATGCGGTCGGTGCTGCGTGAGGTGGCGATATTGGGGGCTGCCCGTGGCGCAGGCGCCGGGGCGGGTGGTGGAGGGGGCGGCGTGGGCCGGGCGACTGCCACAGGAGGGGGCGCAGGCACGGGGGCTTGCGCAATCGTTACCGGTGGCGGCACGGGCGCGGGCAGAGCCGCTGGTGCGGGCGTGCGCTGGTTGCGCTCGGCAATCAGGTCGCCCAGCGGGTCCACAGGGGATGCGGCCACTGCAGGCGGGGGCGTGGTGATGGTGCTGCCGCTGGCAGCTGGTGTGGGGGCTGTCGCTGTATGAGAGCCCGCATCGCGCAGGCGTTCGCTGATGAGCGCCTCCATCGGGTCCACGGCCTTGGCGGGGTACAGGTCCAGCACCAGACGGTTTTTGTAGGGCGGCACGGGCGGCAGCGTAAAGACCTGGGGGCGGGCTTCCTGCTTGAGGTCGATGACCAGACGCACCACGCCGGGCGCGAACTGGCCCACGCGGATGCTGGAGATATTGGGGTCGTCCGAACGAACCTTGGCCACCAGTTCCTTGAGCGCCGGGTTCAGGTCCAGACCTTCCACATCCACGGCCAGGCGCGGGGGCGATGGCACAAAAATAGGTTTGGCGGTCAGCGGAATATCGGATTCCAGCGTAATGCGCGAATAGTCGGGCGCGGGCCAGATACGCACGGCCACGATGGTGGCGCCTTGCGCGATGTGCTGGCGACCCAGCAGCAGAACCACGCCGCCCGCCTGCAGCAGATTGCGACGCGACAGCCCCGAAGAAACCGTGGTGGAAGTTGTTTTGCTCATGCCGTTAATGCTTCAAGCACCGTGCAGCCAGCGAGGGTGCCTGCTTTGAGTGTCACCTGCCGTTGCACGTCGTCAATTGCTTCAATATGAATAGCTACATCCGCAACAGGTGTCACTGCTGCGGCCTTTTCAGGCCATTCTGCCAGTTTGAGTCCGGTGCTGGCAAAGATGTCGCGAAAACCCGCGTCTTCCCATTCGCGTGGGTCATCAAAGCGGTAGAAGTCAAAGTGCCAGATGGACAGATCGCCCGCCTCATGCGGCTCCACCACCGCATAGGTGGGGCTTTTGATGCGGCCCTGCACACCCAGGGCGCGCAGCCAGTGGCGCACCAGCGTGGTCTTGCCTGCGCCCAGGTCGCCGTGCAGCGTGACATAGGCGTTGCGCAGCTGGGGCAGGGCGGCCAGTTGCTGGGCAAAGTGCTCGGTATCTTGTTCGCTTTGCCAGACTATCTGGCGCTGCGCCAGCGCAGGTAGGGGCTCGCTTCCTACAATTCGGGGTGTATGTTGAGCAGCAGTCAATTGGTTCCTTTGATGCAAGCCTGGGCTCGCGAGCTGGGATTTTCCCAAATCGGCGTGGCAGGCGTGGATTTGTCCTCGGCAGAACCCGGTCTGCTGCAATGGTTGGCGCAGGGGTTTCATGGCGAGATGCATTACATGCAGACCCATGGATTGAAACGAGCCCGCCCTGCGGAATTAGTTCCCGGCACGGTGAGTGTGATCACTGCACGAATGGATTATTTACCGCGTGATACATCCAAAGGCTGGCAAGCCGTGGAATGGGATCGCCTCAATCGGCCCGATGAAGGCACTGTCTCCATCTACGCCCGTGGGCGGGACTATCACAAGGTGCTGCGCAACCGCCTGCAAAAGCTGGCCGAGCGCATTGCGCAGGATATTGGTCCCTTCGGCCACCGCGCCTTCACCGATTCCGCCCCCGTGCTGGAGGCGGAGCTGGCCAGCCGCAGTGGCCAGGGCTGGCGCGGCAAGCACACGCTGGTGCTCAGCCGCGAGGCCGGGTCGATGTTCTTTCTGGGCGAGATCTATGTGGACTTTGCACTCGATGCGACCGAGCCCGTTACCGCCCACTGCGGCAGTTGCTCGTCGTGCATGGACGCCTGCCCCACCGGCGCGATTGTTGCGCCGCACAAGGTGGATGCCCGCCGCTGCATCTCGTACCTGACCATCGAACACGCGGGCAGCATTCCCGAAGACATGCGCCCGCTGCTGGCCAACCGCATCTATGGCTGTGACGACTGCCAGCTGGCCTGCCCCTGGAACAAGTTTGCGCAAGCCTCAACCTTGCCGGACTTTGATGCCCGCGCCGGACTGGCGGGAACGCAGCTGGTGCATTTCTTTGCTTGGGATGAAGCCACGTTCTTGCGCGTGACCGAGGGCAGCCCGATTCGCCGCATAGGCCATGCACGCTGGCTGCGCAATGTGGCCGTGGCGCTGGGCAATGCCTGGCGTGAAACCGGCCAGCCCGAGCTGAAAGCCGCGCTGCAAAGCCGTGCCGACCACCCCGACGCGGTTGTGGCCGAGCATGTGGCCTGGGCGCTGGCGCAGCGGGCTTGATTTGAATGAAATTGGCTTGTAGTCCATAAGGTATATAGGCTAGCAGCTATCTTTTTGATATCTCAGATGCCAATCAGCCACAAGCCAAACGGCAGGCTGAGTACACCCAGCATGGTGGACAGCGAAATCAGGCTGGCCACCAGCGACCCTTCATAGCCCATGCGCACCGCCAGCACATAGCACGATGAGGCCGTGGGCAGGCTGGAAAAAGCCATCAGCGCAATGGCCTGTGGCTGGTTGAGCTGGAACAGCTTGACCATGGCAAACGCAATCAGCGGCTGAATGGCATGCCGAATCAGCAGCAGCTCGCCCGCCAGCAGCTTGTTGCTGGCCAGCGCGCTGAGCTTGAGGCCCGCACCCGCAGCCATCAGCCCCAGCGCAATGGAGGCAGCGCCCAGGCGCGCCACCGGTGTTTCGATCAGCGCGGGAATCTTCAGGCCCGCCGCATTGAACAGCAGGGCGCTGACGGTGGCAATGATGAGCGGGTTACGCAGCAACTGCCCCACAAATGGCTGGCCGCTGCCGCGCGACATGGGCCAGACAGCGGCCACATTGAACAGCGGCACCGAAACGCCAATCAACACCGAGACATAGAGCAGTCCATCCGGCCCCGCCAGCCGCGACACCAGCGCCAGCGCAATGAAGGAGTTGAAGCGAAACGCCACCTGCGCCGCGCCCGCATAGCTGCGGGCATCAATGCGTTTGCCCAGCCAGGGCAGGTGGGGCAGGCTGTACGTCAGCGCAATGCCTGCAAGCCCGCCCAGCACGCCAGCGGCCAGCAACTGGCTGGCCTCGCCCCACTGAATCGGGTTGCGCGTGATGGAGTGAAACAGCAGCACGGGAAACAGCAGGTAGTACACCAGCTGCTCCACCGGCTGCCACACGCTGCGGTTGATGGGCGTGAAGCGGCACAGCACATAACCGAGCACGATGAGCGCGAAGTCGGGGAAAAGCAGTTCGAGATAGTTCACGGCCCGCAAGCATAGGCGGTGGCAGGTGCTTGCTGAGAAAAAGCTGTCGGCAGATACGTAAGCGGTAGTACTTACTTGTGGGGATTACGTTATCAGCTATGAACTTTGATTCGGTTCAAAGAATTTGCAGGTATCTGGGGTAAATACCTAGAAATAAGGGCTAATAACAAGATGCCGGTTTTTTATCGGCACTTACTATCAGCCGTCAATTTCAGAACTCATAAGGAGACCCCTTCATGAATCGTCGCATGTACATGGGCCTGACCCTGGCTCTGGCAACCGCAGGTTTTTCGACCGCTGTGATGGCGCAGGCCAACTACCCCACCAAGCCCATCAAGCTGCTGGTGCCCTTCGCAGCAGGCGGTACGACTGACATCATCGCCCGCGTGATCGCCGAGCCTCTCTCCAAGGAGCTGGGCCAGTCCGTGGTGGTGGACAACAAGGGCGGCGGCGGCGGCGTGATTGGCGCGCAGGAAACCGCACGCCAAAAGCCCGATGGCTACAACCTGGGCATCTCCACGTTGTCCACCATGGCCACCAACCCGGCCATCAACCCCAAGACGCCCTACAACCCGCTGACGGACTTCACGCCCATCATCAACATTGCGGCCACGCCCAATGTGATCGCCGTGAACCCCAAGTTCGCTGGCAGCGCCAACTACAAGGCGTTTGAGGCAGAGCTCAAGGGCCATCCCAACAAGTACTCCTATGGCTCCTCCGGCACGGGCGGCATCCAGCACATGCTGATGGAGCTGTACAAGTCGCTGACGGGCATTGAAATGACCCACGTTCCTTACCGCGGCGCAGGCCCGGCACTGAACGATGCGGTTGCCGGCCAGATTCCCATGATTCTGGACAACCTGCCTTCGGCGCTGCCCTTCATCAAGGACAACCGCCTCAAGGCCATCGTCGTGGCCGCACCCCAGCGTCTGGCTGTGTTGCCTGATGTGCCCACCTTCAAGGAAGTGGGCCTGCCCCAGGTCAACCGCATGGCTTCTTACGGCATCCTGGGCCCCAAGGGCATGGACAAGGCCGTGGTCGATAAGATCAACGCCGCTGTGAAGAAGGTGCTGCAGGACCCCGCAGTGAAGAAGCGCATTGAAGACACCGGCTCGCTGGTGGTGGGCAACTCGCCTCAGGAATTCGCCAAGGAGCTGAAGGAAGAGTTCGAAACCTACAAGCAAGTGGTGGCCAAGCAGAAGCTGACACTGGATTGATGTCGTGATGCGCTACTGACTTGGTAGCGCATGCCGCTTATGCATAAAGCCCAAAGTGCCTGAAAGGCCTTTGGGCTTTTTGTTTTTTGACTCAAGCCGACAGCCATTCCCAACGTGGAATCTCGCTCTCGTTTAGATTGGCAATCTGGGTCTCGCCCAGGTCTTTTTCCAGATGAATGGGTTGCCAGTCGGGCAGTGCGGTGTCATTGCTGTCCTCGTCTGATGTGTAGCGACTGGCTTGTGCATCTTCCAGCGCATTGAGCAATCGGTTGGCGTGGGTCACCACAATCACCTGGGTCTGGCGCGCAGCCTGGGTGATGAGGCGGCCCAGCGCGGGCAGCAGATCGGGGTGCAAGCTGGTTTCAGGCTCGTTGAGCACCAACAACTGCGGCGGGCGCGGGCTGAGCAGGGCGGCTATCAGCAGCAGATAGCGCAGCGTGCCATCAGACAGCTCTGCCGCGCTCAAGGGGCGCAGCAGGCCTGGCTGATGCATTTGCACGATAAGACGATTGCCCTCGCTGGCAATGCTGAGGCTGGCGCCCGAAAACGCATCGCCCACGGCTTGCTGCAGTGCTTCGTTATCGCCAATTTGCCCAATGGTCAGCAGCGCAGCCGCCATATCGTGGCCATCGCCGCTGAGCACGGGCGTATAGCAGCCCAGCTGCGGCTGGCGTGCCGGGGCATCGGCATCGGTGCGGAAATGGTCGTAAAAGCGCCAGGCACGGATTTCTTCACGCAGGGTAACGATCTCGGGTGCGCCACGCGGGTCCACCAGCTCGGTCATCATGCTGGCCCAGCGGGCCACCGGGCGCTCCAGCGTCTGCCAGCTGGAGCGGCCACCGCCGTCGCTGCGCAGCTTCAGCGCCGGGCCTTTGCGCTCGACTAGCAAACTGGCGGGGCGGCGCACAGCTCCGGCCCAGACGGCTTCTGCTTTGATCTCAGGGTCTTGCGCAAACGGTGCGGGCACGCTGCTTGGCGCTGGGCGGCCCAGGGCAATGGCGTAGCTCAGCCCATCTCTGCCATGGCTGGCAAAGCCCAGTTCCAGCCGTTCGGTCTTTTTGCGCACTGTGCCTTGCACGGGATAGTCGCCCCGGCGCATGGCTGCGGTGATCTCTTCGGGCCCGGCCCAAAGTGTGGAGGGCAGGCCGCCTTCGCGCACCAGCGACTGTACGGCGCCGCCATAGGCAATATCGCCCAGCAGGCGCAGCGATTTATAGACGCTGCTTTTGCCGCTGCCATTGGGGCCGGTGACCACGGTCAATCGGCCCAGTGGCATGACCAGGCGGCGCAGGCTGCGGTAGTTGGCAATGGCAAGAGTAGAAAGCATGGCGGGCCATGGTAGCAGCGCCAGCGTGTACGCTAGCGGCCATGTCAGAAGCCGCCAAAAAACCACGCAAGCCGCAGATTCCTGAGGACTGGCCCCAGCCCCTGCCTGCCAGTCAGGACGCCATGGATTTATTCATAGATGCTCTGCTGCTGGAGGACGGCCTCTCGCGCAACACGCTGGCGGCCTACCGGCGCGACCTGACAGCAGCCTCGCGCTGGCTGGCCAAGCTGGAGCCGCCCAAAGCTTTGGATGCGGCGCAGGAATCTGACTTGCAGGACTATTTCAGCGCCCGGGTGGACGACACCAAGGCCACCTCATCCAACCGCCGCCTGACGGTGCTGCGCCGCTACTTTCACTGGGCGCTGCGCGAAAAGCGCGTAACGGCCGACCCCACGGTGCGCATGCTGGCCGCCAAACAGGCGCCGCGCATGCCCAAGGTGCTGACCCAGCTGCAGGTGGAAGCCCTGCTGAACGCCCCCGATGTGGACACGCCGCTGGGCCTGCGCGACCGCGCCATGCTGGAGCTGATGTATGCCAGCGGCCTGCGCGTGAGCGAGCTGGTGGGCGTGCGCATGCACGAGCTGGACCTGCGCGCAGGCGTGCTGCGCGTCACGGGCAAGGGGCGCAAGGAGCGACTGGTGCCCTTTGGCCAGGAGGCGCAGCACTGGCTGGAGCGCTATCTGGCGCAGGCGCGCAGCGCCATTCTGGGCGGGCAGCAAAGCGAGGCTGTCTTTGTCACCCAGCGCGGCGCTGGCATGAGCCGGGTGATGTTCTGGATCATCGTCAAGAAGTGCGCGCAACTGGCGGGCATTACCTCACCCCTGTCACCACACACGCTGCGCCACGCGTTTGCCACACACTTGCTCAACCACGGCGCTGATCTGCGTGTGGTGCAGATATTGCTGGGCCATGCCGATATCTCCACCACCACCATCTACACCCATGTGGCGCGTGAACGGCTCAAGGCGCTGCATGCTGAGCATCATCCGAGGGGGTAGGGGCGGCTTATGTGGGCTTGTTGTTGAATGGCGCTGATCGGCCAGAAGCAGCCGGTAGTGACTGACTGCTTCAGTTGCCGTTAGTCGAAGCGCCGCCTTCATCAGTGCTCGGTTTTGCTTTGCGTGAACGAGCTTGCGAAAGCGCGATCTTCTTCGCCCGCTTCGCGTCAAATGACACGATTGGCTTGAACTCCAACTTGTACGGTGTGTAGCGCCCCTTGAAATGTTTCTCACCAGGCAGTGGCTGAATTTCACGCCAATACTTCACACCACCCTCAGGGATAGGACCGCTCGGCAGGGGCCTCAAGATGCATCTAGCTTCGATTTTTCCGCGAACATCGTCCAGCTTGTGGATGTCTGAGTAGTCGGTCGTGCATGCTGACATGAGATAGAAAAGCCCGCTCAAGGCTGCGGTCGCTTCTTGTAAATCAGGCTGGTCACCACTGTGGATGAATTTATTGCGCGCTTTCCTTGCTTCGTTAAGAGTGCAGTACAGCTCCGCGTTAATTACCTTCTTTTGAAACAGAAGTTCAATCCGTGCTGACGTGGTCCAGACACGATAGTCCTTTAGAAAGCCACCACGCTGTGGGACTCCATCAGTTGAGGCTTTCGCTTCAACCTCAATACGCCACAGTCGACTCACTAACTGCTCAATGCTTGTCCACAAGCAGGTAAGGGCTTCGGCCAATGCGCCAGCGACGAAGTGCGAACAACCCGCCAAAACAATTTCATGACTCAACGGATCGCACTTGTTAACGATTCCTC
Source organism: Comamonas fluminis (assembly GCF_019186805.1). Taxonomy (NCBI): domain Bacteria; kingdom Pseudomonadati; phylum Pseudomonadota; class Betaproteobacteria; order Burkholderiales; family Comamonadaceae; genus Comamonas; species Comamonas fluminis. The sequence continues at coordinate 1,282,951 of NZ_CP066783.1, forward strand.
TGCCTCGCTCAACTGCACTTTTAAGATTCGCAATCGTAGTGGGCACTAAATCGAGTAAGCGGATATTCTCTAATGAACTGGCGCTTCGATCTCGAAGCGCTGAATGCAAGCTTGCCACCTGGCCTGACCGTGCATACATGCGAACATATCCAGTCTTGTAGAGTACCCCTTGAAAGATATCAGCAGGTGCGGCCGCCTCCGTGTAGATTCCTCCAAGAAGCATTTCGAGCAAGACGCGGTTGAATATTTTCAGCGCCTTGCCATGCTCAGTAAACTCAGGAAGAGCGGGCAGCGCGAGCGTGCCGTCGAAGCCGACCAGCATCGCGTAAGGAGCGACGTTGCCGTCAATGAATCCACTGACGCGATTTAGCTTTAGGTAGTCGTAGCTGCCCTTATTGATTTGTTCAAGTGACGGATTCCACTTGTCGCGCCCATCCTTTGCGAATAGCTTTATCGGAGCACTAGCCGCCATGATTAGCGGCGTTCCTTCGGGGATCCCATTTTCATCAGTCATGCGCGGATATTGGCTGATTTCGATGCCCGACTATATTCGGAGAACAACTGGCAGCTTTGTTCCGTCGATTTTGTCGCAGCGAGAGGCTGCAATGGGTCGACCTGAGACAGTCATAAGCAACTCCAAAGCAAGCCTCCTAGTCGTTTTCAACCGCTAAAAAGCCCTGCAACTTGTTTGAGTTCTGGGCTTTTTCGTGGCAGCTGCGATTTGGGAATGAAGCCAGCTACCGCAGCTATCTAACCCCATCATCAGGCTGGCTGCTGAGCACTAATCTGTATGTAGTACAGCCCCCAGACAGCAGCCGTAAAGCGCTGCTTGAGGGGGAGCTGTTTGAGTTCATCAATATGCTGGGGCGCAAAGCTGGCCCATAGCGGGCCAAGGCCGCCGATGGACAGCGGCGTGCCGTCAAGCTGCGTGGCCAGCAGCATGCGCCAGCGCACGGCCTGGGCCAGGGGCAGCTGGCTGCGGTAGCCGTCAATGCCTTGTAGCGTCAGCCAGTGGCCCTGGGCCATGGCCTGGGCAATATCCACGCCGCTGGCTTGCAGCACGTTTTCCAGCAGCGGGCCTTGCAGGCTGTGCTCTGCGTTGTCGTATTCCAGTGTGGTTTTCAGTGTGTGCTGCTCAAGGCTGTTGAGGGCATCCAGCCCGCAGGCCCAGGCGCTTTCAAACTGGTAGCCGTGGGTTTGCAACATATGGTCGGTCACTGGCTGCGGCTTGCCCCGGTTGCCTTGCACGCCGGGGCCGGAGATGGTCAGCATGACGGGCTGCAGGCCGTTGAGCACGCAGGCCTGGCTGGCAGAGCGGGCGGCTTGCGCCGATGGAGCCAGTGCCAGTGTTCCCAGCGCAGCGCAGGCTGCGCCGCTGCGCGAGAGCAGGCCACGGCGGGACAGGGGTTTGGAGTCGCTCATGCGTTCCTTTCAGACGGGGATGAATCAGTCTAGCCTAGCTGGTATGAGTAGCAGGGCGTTTGATGTGATGCATTTCTTTCGTCATTCCGGCGAAAGCAGCCAATGGATTCGCCGAATCATTGATGGCGTGTTCAAGGATTTGCGCTTTGAGGAAAAATCGCAGCATTGATTTTTGGAATTGCATTGGTGATGACTAACTTTCTGCGCCGAAGCCTGCTGGCCTGTGCCATAGCTGCTGCCCTGCCGGCAGCGCTGTCTGTGAATGCGTATGCGGCTGACAAGGCTGATGCGGGCCACTGGCCTGCGCGCCCCATTCGCCTGGTGGTGTCTTACCCTGCAGGCGGCGTCAGCGATGTGGTGGCGCGTGCGCTGGGCGAGAAGCTGACGGCGGCGCTGGGCCAGTCGGTGGTGATTGACAACAAGGCGGGCGCGGGCGGCGCCATTGGCCTGGATCTGGTGGCCAAGTCCAACCCCGATGGCTATACGCTGGGCTTTTCGTCCATCAGCCCGCTGACGCTGAGCCCGCATCTGGGCAAGCCGCTGTTTGACGCGCACAAGGACATCGTGCCCGTGGTCAGCGTCATGTATTCGCCCGTGCTGCTGCTGGGCACCACGCGCTCGACGGCTGCCAGCTTTCCCGATCTGATTGCGCAGGCCAAGGCCCACCCGGGCGATGTGCGCTGGGCTACGGCGGGTCTGGCTTCGCTGGGCCACATCATGCTGGAGCAGATTGCCGACCAGTCCAAGACCCAGATCACCCATGTGCCTTACAAAGGTGGCGGCCAGCAGCTCAACGACGGCCTCAGCGCACAGTTTGAAGTGCTGTCCACCAATGCCGGCCCTGCCGTGATGCAGCACATCAAGGCCGGCAAGTTCAAGGCGCTGGCCGTGGGCGCGCCTTCGCGTCTGGATACTTTGCCCAATGTGCCTACGCTGGCAGAGCTGGGTTACAAGAACGCCAACACGACATCAGTCTTCGGCATCTTCGCCCCCGCCGGTGTGCCGGCCCCCGTGCTGGCGCGGCTGAATGCCGAGGTGAACAAGGCGCTGGCGCTGCCTGAAATTCGTCAGCGACTGGAAGCCACTGACAATGTGCCCACAGGCGGCAAGGCGGCTGACTTTGCCAAACAGATCGAGGCCGAATCCAGGGCCAATGCCAAGATCATCAAGGCAGCGCATATTCAGCTGAATTGACCGCCTTATTGATTACGGTTTTGATAGCGTTTCACGCTTGAAACACAAAGGGCTTGCAGTCGTATTGGCTGCAAGCCCTTTGTTTGTATGCGCTGTAAGCTATTGATTTGAGAGTCAGACGGCTTCGCTGATGAGGTCATCGGCCCAGCTCAGGGCCTGCAGGTGGGCCCAGTTGACCTGGTGGTTGGACAGTTGCAGCGCATTGGCAGCGCGGGCAAATGCCGCGTCGTCACCGGACTCGCAGGCGCGGGTCAGCTCCAGGAAGGGGGCGAACACGCCGGTGTTGTGCACCAGTGCATCCACCACGGACTGCGGCAGGGCCACGGATTCCAGTGCCTTGGTCATGGGCTGGCCCAGCATCACATCCAGCAGCGAGAAAACGCCTACCACAAAGGCGTGGTCGCTTTCTTCGGGCGGCAGCAGCTCGGAGGACAGCAGCTCCATCAAACGGCCGCGCACCACAGCAGTCTGGCCCACGGCGGGCGGCGTGCCGCCAGCGCGCGAGGTGGTCAGCAGCAAGGCCGCCCAGCGGAACAGCTTTTTGAGGCCCAGAATCATCACCGCGTGGCGGAACGAGGTGATCTCGCAGCTCAGGCCAAAGCCCGAGCTGTTGATGAAGCGCAGCAGGTTGAAGGATAGCGTGGGGTCCTTCTTGAGCAGCTCTTCAATCTCTTCCGTGCTGGCCTGCTGGCGCACCAGGTTGATGAGCTGAATCACCGTGGCATGCGTGGGGCGGATGGTGCGCGCCTGCACCACCTGGGGCTGGGCGAACCAAAAGCCCTGGAACAGCTTGACGCCCAGCGACTGCATGTGCTCGAACTGCTCGGCAGTTTCCACCTTCTCGGCCACGATCTGGGCGCGGGTGTAGTTCTGGGCAAACTTGACCAGCTTTTCTGCGTGCTCCAGGCCAAAGGTCTGCATGTCCAGCTTCACGAAGGACGCCATGGGCAGCCAGGCGGCGTAGTTGCGGCGCAGCAGGTTCTGGTCAAAAGCCAGACGAAAGCCGCGCTGGCGCAGTGCGTTGAAGGTGGGCAGGCAGGCGTCGATGTTCTGCTGCGTGGCATCGGCGGGCAGGGCGGGCACTTCCAGCACCACGCGGTCGGGGTGGATCAGCTCCAGGTGCGCGCCAGACAGGCTTTCATGCGTGCAGTTGATGAAGACGGTTTTCTTGCCAACCAGTGCTTCGGCACCGGCGTAGGACAGGGCGTTGAACAGCAGGGCCGCATCAGATGCGGCGGTGTGGGCTTTGCTGGCCACAGAACGGTCAAACAGTTCGTAGCCAAAGACATCGCGCTTATCGTCCACGATGGCCTGGCGCGCGATTCTGGCGATATTGGCATCGTCAGTTTCGGCAGGGGCGGCAGCGTTGGGGGGGATGTCGGTGGTTTCCATGGTGGGCAGGGCAGTAATAGGGCAAAGACCGTCAGGGCTGAAGGTCGGACAGGCAGTCCGTCCAGCTCATGGCCTGCAGGTGTGCGTGGTTGATCTGCTGGTGTGCCAGGTGCAGGCTTTGTGCGCTGCGGTCGAATTGGTCGTCGTCATGGCTTTCGCAGGCCCGGGCCAGCATCAGCAACTCGCCCAGAATGCCTTCATGGCGAAGCACGGCGGCGGATACGGCTTCCGAGACGGGAAGCAGCGCCAGTGCAGCAGGCAAGGGCATGCCCAGCATGCGGTCCAGCATCGAAAAAAGGCCGCAGATAAAAGCCAGGTCCGGGTCGGTCTCGGTCAGCGATTGTTTGGCCAGCAGCTCCATCAGGCGGCCGCGGATGACGGCAGTCTGGCCAACCGCAGGGGGCGGGCCGCCGTCGCGTGAAGCCGTCAGCAGCATGGCAGCCCAGCGAAACAGCTTGTTGAGGCCCAGCATCATGACGGCCTGGCGGAACGAGGTGATTTCGCGATGCGCCCCGAAGCTGGCGGAGTTGATGAGGCGCAGCAGGTTGAAAGCCAGTGCCGCATCTTTCTTGAGCACTTCTTCAATGGCATCGGTGCTGGCCTGCTGGCGCACCAGAGTCAGCAACTGAATGATGCTTTGCTGCGCGGGCGTGAGCAGACGGGTCTGCATGACAGTGGGGCGTGCAAACCAGAAGCCCTGAAACAGGGCAATGCCCAGGCGCTGGGCCAGTTCATGCTGCTGTGCGCTTTCGACTTTTTCGGCAATCAGCTCGGCCTGGGTGTGGCGAGTGGCGTAATTGACCAGCACGGTCAGCTGGCCGGGTGCCAGAACGGACAGGTCAATCTTGATGTAGTCGGCCAGCGGCAGCCAGGCGGCATAGACCGACTCCAGCACCGTGTGATTGAAGGCCAGGTGAAAGCCCTGGTCCTTGAGGGCCTGCAGCGTGGGCAGGCGGGCCACGACTTCCTGCATGGCGGCGTGGCCCAGAGGCGGAATCTCCAGCACCACTTTGTCGGCGGGTAGCAGTTCAAGGTGTTCGCCTGTCAGCCCCTCATGGGTGCAGTTGACGAACATCAGCTTGGTGCCCACCAGATCTTCTTCGCCGGCGTGGGTCAGTGCGGCGAACACCAGCGTGGCATCGGATGCCATGGTGTGGCCATAGGGCGCACGGGAACGATTGAACAACTCGTAGCCAATGATCTGCTGCAGTCCGTTGACGATGGGCTGGCGTGCAATCATGCCTTTGGACAGGTGGTTCGACGGCGCGAAGGTCGTGTCCGGTTGAGAGAGTTCACTCATGCAGCCAGGCGATTTCAGTGGCGGTAAAACCGGCGGCGCGGCGTGCTTTTTCGTTGAAGGGCGGGCGCAGGCGGGGGGCTTCGTAGCGGGCGGTCAGCTCCAGATACAGGGGCTCGGGGTCCAGCCCCTGCTTCTCGCACAGCCAGCGGTACCAGTGGTTACCAATGGCCACATGGCCCACTTCTTCGCGCAGGATGATGTCCAGAATGTCGCAGGCAGCCAGTGCATCGGGGGCGTGGGTGTTGCGCAGCTTGTTCTGAATTTGAGGTGTGGCGTCCAGGCCACGAGCTTCCAGCGTGCGGGGCACCAGAGCCATGCGGGCTGTGATGTCTCTCGCCGTTTTCTCGCACATGGTCCACAGACCCTGATGGGCCGGGTGGTCGCCATAGTCCTGACCGTGGTGCTGGCGCAGGTGGTCGCGCAGCAGGCGAAAGTGCTTGGCTTCCTCTGCCGCCACCTGCAGCCAGTCGTGGTAGTACTGCTCGGGCATGCCGTCAAAGCGCCAGATGGCATCGAGCGCCAGATTGATGGCGTTGAACTCGATATGGGCAATGGCATGAATCAGCACAGCCCGGCCTTCGAGGGTGGCGGGCGAGCGGCGGGCCACGGCCGTGTGGTGGCGTAGCTCGGGCCGGGCCGGGCGGCCGGGCAGCTCGGACTCGGAAACAGGCAGGCTGGGCGCAGTTTCTGCTATTGAATACAGAGCTTTATTCGCATACAGATCGATGGCTGCAGCGGCTTTTTGCTCAGGATCGGAAAAGCACAAGACCTCAAGTGCGCGGTGACGTAACTCCATCCCTACAATTCTAGGTTCTACCAAGAAGCAACCCAACCGGGAGACAAGACACATGGCAATTTACGAACTCGACGGAGTAGCACCGCAAATTGATGAGACTGCCTGGGTGGCTGACAGCGCCGAGGTCATGGGCCGCGTGACGCTGGAAAAAGACGCCAGTGTCTGGTTCGGCACCGTCATTCGCGGAGACACCGAAAACATCACGATTGGCGCGGGCTCCAATATTCAGGACGCCAGCGTGCTGCACGCCGATTTCGGTAAACCGCTGGTGGTGGGTTGCAATGTGACGGTTGGTCACCAAGTAATGCTGCATGGCTGCACGATTGGCGATGGCTCGCTCATCGGCATTGGTGCTGTGGTGCTCAATGGCGCAAAGATTGGCAAGAACTGCCTGGTGGGCGCTGGCTCGCTGGTGACCGAAGGCAAGGAGTTTCCCGATGGCTCCATGATCCTGGGAAGCCCTGCCAAGGTGGTGCGCGAACTCTCGCCAGAGCAGATCCAGAATCTGCAGCAGAGTGCCAAAAACTATGTTGAAAATGCACGTCGCTTCAAGAGCGGCTTGCGCAAGCTGGGCTGATAGCCTGGCGCTTACCGGAACCTTTTAGCGTGTCTGAACTGCATAAATTCATTTTTGACGGCCTGCCTGTGCGTGGAGCCATTGTTCGCCTGACCGATGCCTGGCAGGAAATCCTGCAGCGCCGCGAAGGCAACCACGACACCGGAGCCTATCCCGAGGCGGTGCGTGCGCTGCTGGGCGAGATGACGGCCGCAGGCGTGCTCATGCAGTCCAACATCAAGTTCAACGGCGCGCTGGTGTTCCAGGTCATGGGCGATGGCCCCGTCAAGCTGGCCGTGGCTGAAGTGCAGTCTGACCTGAGCCTGCGCGCTACGGCTTCGCTGGTGGGCGACGCCAACCAGCCGCTGCAAAGGCAGCAGGCGCCACTGGCATCGCTGGTCAATGCGCGTGGTGCAGGCCGCTGCGCGGTCACGCTGGACCCCAAGGATCGCAAGCCCGGCCAGCAGCCCTATCAGGGCGTGGTGTCGCTCAACAGCGTCAACGGTGGCCGCTTCGAGAACCTGGCTGATGCACTGCAGTTCTACATGCTGCAGTCCGAGCAGCTGGATACGGTGATGGTGCTGGCCGCCAATGACCGCGTTGCTGCTGGCCTGATGGTGCAGCGCATGCCCGTGAAGGGCGAAGCCAATCTGGCAGCGGCAACCGAAAGCGGTGACGCTGAAAACGACGCCCAGGGCCTGAACGAGGAATACAACCGCATTGCCACGCTGGCGGCCAGCCTGACGCAGGACGAGCTGCTGACGCTGGATGTGGACACCATCCTGCGCCGCCTGTTCTGGGAAGAGAAGCTGCTGCGCTTTGCACCGCAGGCAGACGAGCAGGCCCCGCGCTTTGCCTGCACCTGCAGCCGCGAACGTGTGGCCACCATGCTGAACTCGCTGGGCGAGGAAGAAGTGAAATCCATCATTGCCGAACGCGGCAAGGTCGATGTGGGCTGCGACTTCTGCGGTCAGCAGTATCAGTTTGACGCCATTGACGCAGCGCGCCTGTTTACGGATGCGCAGATTCAGCCGCCAAGCTCCAGCTCGGTGCAGTAACTTGTCTCAGTGCTGGCCCTCTGGGCTGGCATGGAAGAGCGCTTCAAGGCGCATCTTTCAGGCGCTCAAACAGCGCCAGCTCACACTCAGGATCGCCGCATTGCTCACAGGCTTTGCGGCGTATTTTTTGGCTGCTATTCCACGGGTTCTGGCTTGAAATCCACTGCCAGTCTGCGTCAGGTGCTATGAATTGCAGAGAGGCTGCCAGTTGCTGCCACTGGGCCGAAGGTCTGCCGTAAAGCATCACATAGCTTTGCGAGAGCGCATCCAGATGCGCACGCCACTGCTGTATCTGCCGGGCAATGGCGGGGTCCGGGTCTGTATCGCGCCAATCCTGGCCCAGTACATAGACGAGGGCATTGGCAGGCCAGTCCTCGCCCGCAGCGGGAGCGAGGCATTGCCAGGGCAGGGCCGCATCAGTCATGCCTGCATCCTGCCTTGCCTGAAGCAGGCCATGGGCCATGCTGCGTGCCAGGGCATGCGGAGCACCCAGCAGCACAACGCTGGGCGCAGGAACAGCAAAGCCAGCGCGGGGCTGGCTTTGTCGTGGCTGGGCTGCGGAGTCAGCGCTTGGAAATCTGAATATAGATTTCATTGGGTTTGACCATGCCCAGCTCGTAGCGGGCCTTTTCTTCCACGGTGGACAGACCATCCTTGAGGTCGTTGACCTCAGACTGCAGTCTGTCGTTTTCCGACTTTTCCAGGGCGTTGGCAGCGTACTGGTCCTTGATCTGGCCTTGCAGCTCGTGCACATAGGCCATGCTGCCATTGCCCAGCCAGAGTTGGGCATGGATGGCAGCCAGCAGGGCCAGCAAGACAACACAGACGACGCGATTCACCATAAAAAACTCAAAAAGCAGTGCGATCCCACAAAGGAGAGACACCGAGGAAGGGCCGCCCCGCGCCGACGGTGTCGTCCCCCTCTAAGGGGGAAGGCGCGAAGCGACTCAGGGGGTGCACTTTTTATCCACGCAGATTGTAGAAGGCAGCACGGCCGGGGTACTCGGCCACATCGCCCAGATCTTCTTCAATGCGCAGCAGCTGGTTGTACTTGGCGATACGGTCGGAACGGCTCATGGAGCCGGTCTTGATTTGACCTGCGTTCAGACCCACGGCGATGTCAGCAATGGTGCTGTCTTCGGTTTCGCCCGAGCGGTGCGAGATCACGGCGGTGTAACCAGCGCGCTTGGCCATTTCAATGGCGGCGAAGGTTTCGGTCAGGGTGCCGATCTGGTTGATCTTGATCAGGATGGAGTTGGCAATGTGCTTTTCAATGCCTTCCTTCAGGATCTTGGTGTTGGTCACGAACAGGTCGTCACCCACCAGCTGAACCTTGGCGCCCAGACGCTCTGTCAGGATCTTCCAGCCATCCCAGTCGCCTTCGTGCATGCCGTCTTCGATGGAGATGATGGGGTACTTGTCGCACCAGCCGGCCAGCATGTCGGTCCACTGGGTGGCGTTCAGCGTCATATTGCCTTCGCCAGCCAGAACGTACATGCCGTCCTTGTAGAACTCGGAAGCCGCGCAGTCCAGGCCCAGAGCGATCTGCTCGCCGGGCTTGTAGCCAGCCTTTTCAATGGCTTCGATGATCAGCTGGATTGCCGCTTCGTGGTTTTCCACGGAAGGAGCGAAACCGCCTTCGTCGCCCACAGCGGTGGACATGCCCTTGTGGTGGATGATGGCCTTCAGTGCGTGGAAGACTTCAGCGCCCCAGCGCACGGCTTCACGGAAAGTGGGCGCGCCGACGGGGATGATCATGAACTCTTGCAGGTCCAGCGAGTTGTTCGCGTGGGCGCCGCCGTTGATCACGTTCATCATGGGCACGGGCAGCTGTGTGCCGCCCATGCCGCCGAAGTAGCGGTACAGGGGCAGGCCAGCTTCTTCGGCAGCAGCGCGGGCCACGGCCATGGACACGGCCAGCATGGCGTTGGCGCCCAGGCGGCTCTTGTTGTCGGTGCCGTCGAGGTCGATCAGGGTCTTGTCCAGGAAAGCTTGCTCGGAAGCGTCTAGGCCCAGCACGGCTTCGGAGATTTCGGTGTTGATGTGCTCAACAGCCTTCAAAACGCCCTTGCCCAGGTAACGGCTCTTGTCGCCGTCACGCAGCTCGATGGCTTCGCGCGAGCCGGTAGATGCGCCGCTAGGCACAGCCGCACGGCCCATCACGCCGGATTCCAGCAGCACGTCGCATTCAACGGTGGGGTTACCGCGGCTGTCCAGCACTTCGCGGCCTACGATGTCAACAATGGCACTCATTGCATTTCCTTTGAGGTTTCTGAAATCGGTACGTGCAGGCTGATTTCTTTCATGAAATCATGCCCAAGCGCTTGTGCATCAAGCGCAAGCTGCTATTAAAACTTGTGAAGCCGGTGGTCTTGCACCCGCTGCGCGCGCCAAGCACGCAATCAGTATGAAAGAGGCTGCGGCGGCTATTGTGCACAAATTTGACAGGCCGCTTTAGCCTTGACGCGAAGCTGTAATCGAGTTTCATCTTTTGCGAAACAACGGTTACAGGCATTGGACACAAAAAAGGCATGACGTCACGAGGGTTCGTGTCAGTCATGCCTGCTTGCATCATGTCTTTTCAGACGCCTTCTACGCAGATCATGCGCATGATGGCGGCGCCTTCCCGGGCCTTGCGCGCCTTGCGGTATTCGGGCGAGTCATGAAAGGACTTGGCCGCTTCAAAGCTGGGAAATTTCAGCACCACCACGCGCTCGGGCGCCCAGTCGCCTTCCAGCACGGCCACTTGCCCGCCGCGCACGCAGACTTCGGCGCCATGTACTTGCATGGCCTCAGTGCTCCATTGGCGGTACTCGGTGTACTGCTCGGGGTTGGTCACCTCGACGTAGGCAATGATGTAGCCGCTCATCTGTTGTTCCTTAAAGTCTAGATAGGGCGAAAAAAAACGTGGTGAGACTGATCTTCAGAAAGGTCTAAAGAAATAGTGTCGTGCAATGTAAGCTGACGAACTTGAGTAGTCTGGTGTTCGCTGTTTCGCTGTTGCATAAAGGGCTGAGCATTTACGTGATTCACTAGATCTCGCATCGACGGGTCCTCATTCATTCCCAGATAGCCGCGCAGCAGATAAAAGTGCATGACATTGTTGCGGCAATGCGCCCAGAGGTCGTGCCACTGCATGGATTGCGGCCGCCACAGTGAGTTGTGCCCTTCGTAGAAGTTTGGCGAGCTCATGGGCATGCATTCCGGTGTCACGATCAGAATGAATTTGCAGCGGTAGTTGAGGTACTCCAGCAGATCCTGCCCTTCGGATTTGCGAAAGTGCTCAATCACATCGCCCAGAATGACAAAGTCGAAGGTTTCCTCGGGGCGGTCCATCAGGCTCAGGGCGCTGATGGATCGAACCTCGTCATAGCCCAGAGCCAGGAGCTCATCTTTGCGCCCTGGCTCGTACTCCACAGCCGTCAGATGAGGCTGGGGGAGGTTCGCAGCGCGTATCAGGCGGCCATACTTTCCTTCGCCAGCACCGATGTCCAGAACCCGTTTGGGCTGGATCTGCGTCAGGAGATAAACGCACAGATCATCGAACGTTGTGAAGGAGTAGCCACTGTACATAGCCTGACTGGGTGGCTTACGCCTCGAAGTGGTTTTCCAGGAAGCCGTTGCGCTTGGTCACATCGTCCAAGGCCACCAAGGTCTCCAGCAGCGCCTTCATGTGCTTGAGGGGCACGGCGTTGGGGCCGTCGCTCAGGGCGTTGCAGGGATCGGGGTGGGTTTCCATGAACAGACCCGCCACACCTACGGCTACAGCCGCGCGGGAGAGCACGGGCACCATTTCGCGCATGCCGCCGCTGGATGTTCCGTTGCCGCCGGGCAGCTGCACGCTGTGCGTGGCGTCGAACACCACGGGGGCGTTGGTCTCGCGCATGATGGCCAGAGACCGCATGTCGCTGACCAGGTTGTTGTAGCCAAAGCTGGCACCGCGTTCGCAGGCCGTGAAGCTGTCTTCTGGCAGACCCACTTCCTTGGCGGCAGCGCGGGCCTTGTCGATGACATTCTTCATGTCATGCGGCGCCAGGAACTGGCCCTTTTTGATATTCACGGGCTTGCCCGACTGGGCCACGGCGCGGATGAAATCCGTCTGGCGGCACAGGAAAGCGGGGGTTTGCAGCATGTCGACGACAGAGGCCACGTAAGGCACTTCGGCTTCGGTGTGCACATCGGTGAGGATGGGCACGTTCAATTCTTTTTTCACCTTGGCCAGAATTTCCAGGCCTTTTTCCATGCCGGGGCCACGAAAGCTGGTGCCCGACGACCGGTTGGCCTTGTCAAAGCTGCTCTTGAAGATGAAGTGGATGCCCAGAGAGGAGGTGATCTCCTTGAGCTGCCCGGCCACGTCCATCTGCAGCTGTTCGGATTCGACCACGCAAGGGCCGGCGATCAGAAAGAAGCGCTTGTCCAGACCAATATCAAAGCCGCAGAGTTTCATGGTGGGTTCCTTTGTGCACGCGGTGCATGCTTCAAAAACGGAAGCTGCTAACGCCTTGTGTTGAATGACTTCAGCAGTATTTAATGCTGAAGTCATTCATTTTCAAGCGCTGGCAGCTCCTTTTTCAGGACTGATTCCTGTGGGAATCAAGCCCGGATCAGGCTTTCTTGGCCTTTTGCTTGTTTTCCATCGATGCCTTGATGAAGGCATTGAACAGCGGGTGACCATCCCAGGGGGTGGACTTGAACTCGGGGTGGAACTGCACGCCGATGAACCAGGGGTGAACCTTGGCGGGCAGCTCGACGATTTCCGTCAGGTGCTCACGCTGGGTCAGGGCCGAGATCACCAGACCGGCGTCGCGCAGCTTGTCCAGATACTGGGTGTTGGCTTCGTAGCGGTGACGGTGACGCTCGGTCACCACATCGCCATAGATGCTGTGGGCCAGGGTGTCCTTTTGCACGTCCGAAGACTGTGCGCCCAGACGCATGGTGCCGCCCAGATCGGAGTTCTCGTCACGGGTCTTGATCGTGCCGTCTTCGTCCTTCCACTCGGTGATCAGCGCGATCACGGGGTTGGGAGTCTGAGGATCGAACTCGGTGGAGTTGGCGCCTTCGAGGCCAGCCACGTGGCGGGCGTACTCGATGGTGGCAACCTGCATGCCCAGGCAGATGCCCAGGTAAGGCACCTTGTTCTCACGGGCGAACTTGGCTGTCGAGATCTTGCCTTCCACGCCGCGCGAGCCGAAGCCGCCGGGCACCAGAATGCCGTCGTATTCCTTGAGCAGGGCCGAGGCATCTGCGTCGTGGATGGTTTCCGAGTCCACATGCGTGATCTTCACGCGCACATGGTTGCGCATGCCGGCGTGCTTGAGCGCTTCGTTGACCGACTTGTAGGCGTCGGTCAGCTCCACATACTTGCCCACCATGGCAATCTTGACTTCGCCTTGGGGATGCTCGGTCTCATAGACCAGATCGTCCCAGCGCTTCAGGTTGGTAGGAGGCGTGTTCAGGCGCAGCTTGTCGCAGATCAGGCCATCCAGACCTTGCTCGTGCAGCATGCGGGGCACCTTGTAGATGGTGTCCACGTCCCACATGGAGATCACGCCCCACTCGGGCACGTTGGTGAAGAGGGAGATCTTGCTCTTTTCCTCTTCGGGCACCTGGTGCTTGGCGCGGCACAGCAGCGCATCGGGCTGGATACCGATTTCGCGCAGCTTTTGCACGGTGTGCTGGGTAGGCTTGGTCTTGAGCTCGCCTGCAGTCTCGATGAACGGCAGATAAGTCAGGTGCACAAAGGCGGAATTGTTGGGGCCCAGCTTCAGAGCCAGCTGGCGCGCTGCTTCCAGGAAAGGCAGCGATTCGATATCGCCCACGGTGCCGCCGACTTCGCAGATGGCCACATCCACTTCGTGGTCGGTGCCCAGGCCCGCGCCGCGCTTGATGTATTCCTGAATTTCGTTGGTGACGTGGGGGATGACCTGCACGGTCTTGCCCAGATAGTCGCCACGGCGTTCTTTTTCCAGCACGGACTGATAGATACGGCCCGTGGTGAAGTTGTTGGTCTGACGCATGCGCGTTTCGATGAAACGCTCATAGTGGCCCAAGTCCAGATCGGTCTCGGCTCCGTCATCCGTCACGAACACCTCACCGTGCTGGAAGGGCGACATGGTGCCCGGGTCCACGTTGATGTAGGGGTCGAGCTTGATGAGGGTGACTTTGAGGCCGCGCGATTCCAAAATCGCTGCAAGGGAGGCTGAGGCGATTCCCTTACCGAGGGAAGACACCACACCGCCGGTGACGAAGACGAACTTGGTCATGTCTTTTTTTGGTGGTGGTAAAACAGGATTATAGGTTCGCCACGAATTTCGGCGTGGCGTACAGGGATGCTTGAGGTGCGGAAACAGCCCCCAGGTCTGCTAAATTGCGTGGCATGAATGACGTGTTCGCAGGCAAACATCTGGTGCTGGGTCTCTCCGGGGGCGTGGCTTGTTACAAATCAGCCATGCTGTGCCGCTTGCTGGTGCAAGCAGGCGCAACCGTGCAAGTGGTCATGACAGAAGCTGCCGAGCAGTTTATGACGCCCGTCACCATGCAGGCACTTTCTGGGCGCGCAGTCTACACCTCTCAGTGGGATGCGCGGGAGCCCAACAACATGCCCCACATCAATCTCAGCCGCGAAGCCGATGCCATTGTGATCGCGCCTTGCAGCGCCGACTTCATTGCACGCCTGGCGCAAGGCCGCTCGGATGAGTTGCTGAGCCTGATGTGCCTGGCCCGCCCCATCGACAAAGTGCCGCTGGTGATTGCCCCGGCCATGAACCGTGAAATGTGGGAACACCCTGCGACCAAGCGCAACCTCTGGCAAGTGGCCTATGACGGCGCCACGGTGCTGGGCGTGGGCAATGGCAGCCAGGCCTGCGGCGAAACCGGCGATGGCCGCATGCTGGAGCCTGAACAGATCATGGAAGAGCTGGCTGGCGTGTTCACCGCCAAGAAGCTCAAAGGCCAGAATCTTTTGATTACTGCCGGGCCGACCTTTGAAGCCATCGACCCGGTGCGCGGCATTACCAATCTCTCCAGCGGCAAGATGGGTTTTGCCATCGCTCGCGCTGCCCGCGCAGCGGGAGCGGAAGTCACGCTGGTGGCTGGCCCTGTGCACCTGCCCACGCCGCATGGCGTCAAGCGCATCAATGTGCAGTCGGCCCGCCAGATGCTGGACGCGGTACAGTCGCAAATTGGAGATGCTTCTATTTTCATAGCTACTGCCGCAGTTGCTGATTGGCGCCCGGCGGAATTCTCCGATCACAAGATCAAAAAAGACGGTTCGGGCGATGTGCCTGCAATGGCCTTTGTCGAAAACCCCGACATTCTGGCCACCGTCGCGCAGTCTGACGCCGCCAGATACGGCAATCTGTACTGTGTGGGCTTTGCGGCGGAAAGCCATGACTTGCTGCAGCATGCCAGTGCCAAGCGCTTGCGCAAAGGTGTGCCGCTGCTGGTGGGTAATATTGGCCCAGCCACGTTCGGCAAAGATGAAAATGCGCTGCTGCTGATTGACGACAACGGCACCAAAGAGCTGCCGTACGCCAGCAAAGACAAGCTGGCCCGCCAGCTGGTAGAGGAAATTGCGCAGCGGCTGCCTGCACCCGAAGGAGCTTGATGATGGTCCCCTCCAACTATGACGGTCCTAGCAACGGCGACTATGTGGCCTATGTGGACAAGCTCTTGCGCGCCAGTCCCGACTTTCGCCGCACGCAGCGCAGCATAGCTGGAGCGGTGCAGTCCGCTGTCGCAACCCCCGGTGCTCAGGCCGACTCGCCTGTTTCGCAGCTGCGAGACAAGCTGCAAAAAGCCCGGGAGCTGGTGGAGCAGCAAGCCAGCCAGCAGGCTGCGCGCAAACAGGCAACCACGCTGCAGCCAGCGGTCAGCCCTGCTGCGCAGGCACCGGGCACAGGTCGTCGCGCAGTCAGCAAGCAAGAGGCGCAGCAGCGTTTTCGTGCCATTGAGCAAGAGATTGAAAGCCAGAAGGCCAAAGCCTCTGCAGACAAGTCCACACCTTTTATTTCGCCGTTCTCCGTGGTGATGATCGTGGCCGGTATCGTGATTTCGCAGTTCGCATCGGGCTTTGGCACCATGCTGGTGATCATGGGCGGGCTGTCGCTGGTGGGCGGAGTGGTAAACAAACTCAAGGGCAAGTAAGCACAAGGGTGCGAAAGGGCGCTTGAACCATTGGGCTTGAGCCGGTGCACAAACATGCACAATGGCGCCCTTTGTTCGCTCCTGGCAATCCTGTAGCGGTTGCTCTTGCGGCGGCAGGCCGATACACCGCGTCTGCTGCCCAAACTTTCCAAGATTTACAAGGTTTTTTATGAACGTCGACGTCAAGATTCTCGATGCGCGCCTGCGCGACAACATGCCTGCATACGCCACGCCCGGCAGCGCCGGTCTGGACCTGCGCGCCTGCATCGACGCGCCGGTGACGCTGGAGCCCGGCCAGTGGCAGCTGATTCCCACCGGCATGGCCATGCACCTGAAAGACCCCAACTACGCCGCCATGATCCTGCCGCGCTCGGGCATGGGCCACAAGCACGGCATCGTGCTGGGCAATCTGGTGGGCTTGATCGACAGTGATTACCAGGGCCAGCTCATGGTCAGCGCCTGGAACCGCTCACAGACCGCTTTCACGCTGCAGCCCATGGACCGACTGGCCCAGCTCATCATCGTGCCCGTGGTGCAGGCGCAGTTCAATCTGGTCGAAGAGTTCGCCGCCGAGAGCGAGCGCGGCGAAGGTGGCTACGGCTCGACGGGCAAGCAATAAATTCAGCAGCAAGGCTCTCTGTTTTTGAGAGCTGCTAGCGCTGGTTCAGCTTGATATTTCATATTGATTGTTAATGAAATTCAGGCAGGATTGGCGCTACATGCTATGAATTGATGAGTTTCCCCGAGGCGCTTTCACGCAGGCATTGTTAGTAAATGTGAAAGCTGTCCTCCCAGACGCTGTCTGACGCGTTGATGGATAAAGTCGAGCGAGAGTTCGTTCTTGAATAAATTCACAACATTTCGCCAGTGCGGCCACGATGCCGACGCTGTCAGGAGATCCCTTATGCAAGCCATTCAACGTCTGGGCCGTATTGCGACCGTGGCAGCAGTTGCCATCGGCCTCAGCGCCTGCGTTGCCTATCCTCAGGGCACTTACCAGAACAGCTACCCCATGCCCCAGGGCGGTTATCAAGGCACTGTGTACCAGGGCGGCCACTCGGGCGGTGGCTTCCCCGGTGCGGCCAATGCCACATACCCCACCACCTCGTACCCCGTGGGCAGCTATCCTGCGCAGCAATACCCGAACAACAACTGTGGCCTGAATCGCAACAACGGCAACTATGGTGACCAGTACGGTCAGCAAAACGGCTACGACAATAACTGCTACCAGTACAACAACGTGCAGCAGGCCCGTGTGCTGAACATTGAAACCGTGCGCGTGCAGGACAGCAGCGGCATTGGCGCCGGTGGTGCTATTGCCGGTGGCGTGATTGGTGGCGTGCTGGGCAACCAAGTCGGCAAAGGCTCGGGCCGTACGCTGGCTACGATTGCTGGTGTGGCTGCCGGTGCGCTGGCGGGCAACGCCGTGCAAAACAGCGTGGGCGGCGGCGCCGTGCGTGATATCTATCGCGTCACAGTGCAGATGCGTGATGGCAGCGTGCGCGCTTTTGACTACCAGCAGCCCCCGCAACTCAACATCGGCGAATATGTGCGCGTGGACGGCAATCAGGTTTACCGCCAGTAAACAGGAGTGCTCCATGCAAAAGGGACTCCAGATCGGAGTCCCTTTTTTGTTGGCAGCCGCAAAGCAGGCATGTCCTAAAGCGAGAGACGCCGAGCAAGAGCCGCCTCGCAGCGATGGCGTCGTCCCCTCGGGGGAAGGCGCAAAGCGCCTCAGGGGGTATCAATGCACCGTGTCATTGCCCGGTGCCATGGGCTCGATGCGGAAAAATCCCGTGCCCGCAGTGCCACGGCCCACTTCTTCTTCTGTGGCTTCGCGGATCGCTGCAATCTTCAGATGCAGACGAATGGCAATGCCTGCCAGCGGGTGGTTGCCGTCCAGCACCACATGCTCGGGATAGATCTCGGTGATGGTATAGAGCAGATCGGCTGGGACAGGGTTGGTGCCCTTGGGCATGGCGCTGGACTCGAAGCTCATGCCTTCTTCGATCTCTTCGGGGAACAGCTCGCGTTTTTCCAGAAAGATCAGGTTTTCGTTGTAGTCACCAAAGGCCTCTTCAGGCTCCAGGTGCAGATCGAGTTCACTGCCGACTGCATGGCCCTGCAGCGCTTCTTCGATGCGCTTAAACAGGTCGTCGCCGCCGATAAGGAACTCAACGGGCTCGTCCAGCACGTCCAGCTCTTCGCCCAGAGTGTCTTTCAGTGTCCAGGTCAGAGCGACCACGCATTGTTGGGTAACTTCCATGGTGTGTATGCAGTTGGGTGCTGCAGGCCAGTCCCGCAGCAAAAAATAAAACGCAGCCACCAGCGAAATGCAGGTGGCGCAATGGACGGCATTGTCCCATGCACGGCTTGGCATTGCATGGCAGGCGTTTTGTTACACCCTGCAAATACAGATTGCCAGCGCTTCACATTCGCGCTCTTGCAGGCGCTCATACTGACCACATCTTGGATGCAATTCATCTATGGGTTGAAAGGAAAGCATCATGACCTCCCAAGAACAACAACTGCTGCAAGACCTGTGCGCCCGGCTGACGCTGACTCAGGGCCAGCCCAAGGACGCGCAGGCCGATGCTGAGCTGCGCCAAGGCCTGAGCGGCGCGCCTGACGCGACTTACTGGCTGGCGCAGCGCACGCTGATGCTGGAGCAGGCCCTGCAGCAAGCGCAGCAGCAGATTGCCCGGTTGCAGCAACAAGTGCAGCAGGCGCAGCAAAGCCAGAACCCACAAAGCGCAGGCAGCTTTTTGTCCGGCGGCCTGGGCACCCACTTTGGCCGCGCACCAGAGCGCAACGAAGGCGCATGGAATGCGCAACCGCAGGCTCCTGCACAAGCGCAACCTCCAGCGCAATTTCAACCCGCCGTTCAGCCATCCAGCTGGCGCGACCGCTTCTCTGGCAGCAGTGCAGCGCCGCAGGCGTATGCCCAACCTGCAGCAGGGGGTGGCAGCTTTCTGGGTGGAGCAGTTGCAGCCGCAGCAGGTGCGGCAGGCGGGATGCTGCTGGCGAATGGGCTGAGCAACTGGATGGGGCACCATGCCGCAGATACCGCTGGCCAGCATGGCATGAGCGGCAGTCAGTCGCTGGCGCAACAAGGCAGTTCGCAGAATCTGCACGACGGTGTG
Organism: Comamonas fluminis; assembly: GCF_019186805.1. Lineage (NCBI taxonomy): Bacteria > Pseudomonadati > Pseudomonadota > Betaproteobacteria > Burkholderiales > Comamonadaceae > Comamonas > Comamonas fluminis. Next base: position 1,301,957 of record NZ_CP066783.1, read on the forward strand.
GGTGACACCTCAAGCCTGGCCAACGATGCAGGCCTGGGCAGCATAGACAGTGCCTCCGGTGAAAGCTGGGGCGATGGCGGCGACTTCTTTGATGATGACTTTGCCTGAGGTGGTTGAGTTTTTGAGGGTAGGCGTGCAAGCATCAAGCCTGCTAAATTAAGGCTCAAATTGCCGTCAAGCCCAATCAAATAAAGCGCAAGCAGCTATTGATGCAATAGCAATGCAGAAAAAAGAAAGCCACCTGGCGTTTTCAAATCAGGTGGCTTGAAAAAATTCAGCAACGATAGGAGCGAGCTTTAAAACTGGGCGCACTCCAACTCAGGGACAGCGAGCAAGCGCCGCCGCGCAGCGAGGCTGTCGTCCCCCTCCCGCAAAGCGAGAGAGGGGGAAGCGGCAAAGCCGCTCAGGGGGAGCTTAAATATCTATCCCGCACTTGCCCGGAGCCAGAATGCCATTCGGATCCAGCGCCCGCTTGATCTTGCGCTCGATATCGCGCTTGACCGGGCCGTAGCTCTTGGCCACGCGCTCCTGGAAGGCCGTGTTCACACGGTACACGGCATAGCCTTCCTTCTCGAACTCGTCCAGCAACTCGGCAAAGCAGGCGTTGGCACGCTTGGTTTCTTCTTCGCTGCTGCGGTCGTACAGCACATCGATGACGTGGTGCATATCGCGCCAGCCCACGATGAACTCGCCCACATAGTCCAGACCGTGCTTGTTCAAGATCTTCTTGGCCAGCGACTTTTGCTTGTCGCACTCGCTGCCACGTGCCTGCGACACGGGAGCGAACCACATCGAGCCGCCACCCCCACGCCAGTTGTACAGGCCAAACTCCTGCAGGTTGGGCACGCCGGACATGAGCTGGGCGCGGTACTTGAAGGGCTGGGTGTCGCCCGCCATTTCTTCGGTAATCAAGCGGCCCTTGCCCAGCTTCTTGAGCGCGTCCTGCACGATCTTGAAGTTGACGTCCACCTGCTCCTTGGTGCCGTACAGCGCGGCGTACACATTCCAGGCGCCCAGATGCTTGTCCTTCTGGATTTGCTTGAGGATGGCGTCGGGCGTGTGGCCGGGCTCGGTGGTGTAGTCAGAGCGGCGGGTGTTGCAGGTCGATGCTTCCCACAACACGCCAGCAATCACCACCGAGTTGGGGATGACCTGGGCAATGCGCAGGGGGCGGATAAATTCCACGATCTCGCTGATATCGCTGTCGTTGTCGAACTGAATCTCCAACGGTTTGAAAACCGGTGGCTTGGGCATGAGCCAGAAGCCCATCTTGGTGCAGATGCCGTAGTTGGACTGGGTGAACATGCCGTCCAGCGTGGGGCCGTAGCCCCACTTGAAGACTTGCCAGGCCTTGTCGCCCTTCACGCCGCCCATGCCGGTGCGGTACACATCGCCATTGGCCATCACCACTTCCATGCCGCACTGCATCATGAAGTGCTCGCCATAGGGGGTGTAGCCCACGCCGCGGTCCATGGTGTTGCCCAGAGGGCCGGCAATGGCCGATGGTGCCGAGAACGACAGCATCAGCGGAATCTTGTTCTCTTCCAGATAGTCGTAGAGCATCTGGTAGGTCACGCCGGGCTCGACCAGGGCGGTGCACAGCTCGGGGTCCACGTGGATGATCTTGTTCATCTTGCGCAGGTCCAGCACCACCTGGCCGCGCTGGCCGGGGGCGGCGGAGCCGTAGCCAAAGTTGCGGCCGGTGGAGATGGTCCACACGGGCACCTTGTGCTCGTTGCAGATCTTGACGACTTCCTGCACCTGCTCGACGGTGGTGGCCGTCACCACGGCGGATGGGGTGTGCTCCTCAGTGGGCACGGCCATCATCACCTTGGTGTAAGGACGAACCAGCTCGTCCTTGATCATCACGTTTTCAGCGCCCAGGGCCTTCTGGAACTTGGCGATGGCAGCGTCAAAGCTGCTCTCGCTCATGCCCTTGGGCAGGGCCATGTATTTGCTTGTCATGCTCTGCTTTCCTTGTTTTTTAGATCACGCAGCGAAAGGACACGCGGGCTTCGTTGCCTGCGGCGGCGGCGGTGGTGGTGGTCAGGGGCTGGCCAGCGGTCAGCGACTGGCCCAGTGCCTTGGCCCAGTCGGCTGCAGCGCTGTCCACGCGGTGGTTTTCGACCGCCAGCACGCGCCCGCCTGCGGAGCGCACCAGATCCAGCACCAGCGTGGCCGAGGCGTCATCGAGCAGGCCTACCAGCACGGTGTCCTTGCCGTCGGCCAGCAGCTCGCCCAACTGGTTGAAGGCTGCGCTGTCTAGACCTTGCAGGCCGGTGTGCGCTGCGCCGCGGGCCGTGCTTTGCACTCCTGCGACAAAGGCTGTATCCAGCGCAGAACTGCGCAGGGCAGATGTCACGGCCAGCACGTCGGCGGAGGCTGCGGGCTTGCCAGTCAGCACAGTGGCGGCTTGCGCCAGGCCCATGCCGGAGACGGCCAGACCGGCAGCGGCCAGGCCTTTGAGTAGAGAGCGACGATCGGTTTGCATCACTTCGTCCTCTTTACTTTTTGGCGGGCTCGGCGGTCTTGGGCGCTTCTGTCTTGGACAGATATTCACCCAGGTCCAGCAGCGTGGCGTCGTCAATGTCGGTCACGCGAAACGCGGGCATGGCGTTCATGCCGTTACGGGCGATCACGACATAAGTCATGGCCGGAAAGCCACGTCCCTTGATCACGGGGCCCACACCGGCTTCGTGGCACTTGGCGCAGGTCTTTTCGTAGAAGCGCTGGCCGGGGCCGATCTTCTGCGAATCCGCAGCCGATGCTGCGAAGGTGAGACCCGACAGCAGGGCTGCCAGGGTCAGCTTGGTTGCATGTTTCAACGTGGTTCTCCAGTTATGTGTTTTTTGTTCTAGACCTCTTCTGAATCAGAAGGGGTAGTGGCGGGGAGCGGTTTGCATGGTGATCCAGCGGGTATCGGTAAAGGCATCGATACCGGCCTGGCCGCCAAAGTGGCCATAGCCCGAGTTCTTCACGCCGCCAAAAGGCATTTGCGCTTCATCGTGCACGGTGGGGCCGTTGACGTGGCAGATACCAGCTTCGATACGGCCCGCCACGCGCCAGCCGCGGGCGGTGTCCTTGGTGTAGACGGAGGACGACAGACCGAACTCGTTGTCGTTGGCCATGGCAATGGCTTGCTCTTCGCCGCTGACGCGAACAATGGCCTTGACCGGCGCAAAAGTTTCTTCGCGGAAGATGCGCATCTCGGGCGTCACGCCGTCGATCAGCGTGGCGGCCATCAAGGTGTTGGTGGCTTTGCCGCCACAGAGGATCTTCGCGCCCTTGGCCACGGCGTCGTCGATCAGTTCATTGACGCGGTGCACGGTGTTCATGTCCACGACGGAGCCCAGCACGACAGGGCCCTGGCGTGGGTCGCCCAGAGGCAGGGAGTTGGCGCGGGCCACCAGCTTGCTGATGAACTCTTGGGCCACGGCTTCATCCACGATGATGCGTTCGGTGGACATGCAGATCTGGCCCGAGTTGGCAAACGCGCCAAAGGTGGCGCCAGCCACGGCGGCATCCACATCGGCATCGTCCAGCACCAGGAAGGGGGCTTTGCCGCCCAGCTCCAGAATGGCGGGCTTGAGGTGCTTGGCGCAGGTCTGGCCAATGATGCGGCCCACGCGGGTGGAGCCGGTGAAGTTCACGCGGCGCACGGCAGGGTGGGCCACCATGGCTTCCACCACGGCACCGGCGTCTTCGGGCGCATTGGTCACAAAGTTCACCACGCCCGCGGGCAGGCCGCCTTCTTGCAGCGCTTCAATGATGAGGCCCTGGGTGGCGGGGCTCAGCTCGGAGCCTTTGAGAATCACGGTGTTGCCGCAGGCCAGCGGCGTGGCAATGGCACGCACGGCCAGGATGATGGGCGCATTCCAGGGGGCAATGCCCAGCACCACACCAGCGGGCTGGCGCACGGCCATGGCCATGCTGCCGGGAATGTCGGAAGGAATGATTTGGCCGTTGATCTGCGTGGTCAGCGATGCGGCTTCCAGAAACATATTGGCGGCCAGATGCACGTTGAAGCCCGCCCAGATGCCGGAAGCGCCTGTTTCAGCGGCCATGGCCGCGGCAAAGGCTTCGCCCTTGGCTTCCAGTGCCTGCGATGCCTTCATCAGCATGTGGCGGCGCTCTGTGGGGCCCAGTGCGGCCCAGGCGGGGAAGGCGGCTTGTGCGGCTTCCACGGCGCGCACGGCGTCAGCGGGAGTGGCTGCCGGGGCGCGTGTGGCCACAGAGCCATCGAGCGGGTTTTTACGCTCAAAAGTCGCGCCATTGCTGGCCTGAGCGGTCTGGCCGCCGATGAGCATGCTTTGTTCAATCATGTTCGCTTCCTTCACTACCAAGGGGCGTGACTTTTGTCACAGCGTGTTGATGCAAGTTCAACAAGTGGGGGGAAGGCTTCTGGCTTGTGCGCAGTGTTTGCGCCAGCGGCTTGTCCCCAACTTGTTTTTTGTGTATTGCCAAAGAAATGGCATGGCAGTGATCGTAGGAAAAGCAGCGGCAATACGCTGTGCGCAAAGTGCACAAACCGTTTGACGAATCGTGCACTTCGCCTAGGGCAAACCCTAGACTTAAAACCCTGACGGGAGATTGCGCATGGCCTGAGCACGAAAGCGGTCACTTACCGATAATTGACGCCAAGTTTGCCGAGACAGGCAAAGATTTACAGAACGAGGAGTCAAGGCACATGACCGCGCCCGTGGTACTGAGTACTGATGGTCTTCCAGAGAAAGAAACAGCCCCGGCCTGGCATGACTGGATGGCGCAGCTGTTTTCGGGTCTGGATACTGATCTGTATGGGGACACCCGTTTCGATGGTCATCTGAGCGTGGCCTACGCGGGCGATGTGATGCTCACCAAGCTGGATGCGGGGCGCCACCGCGTCATTCGTGATTCACACAAACTGCGCGATAGCGAAGCGGCCTATCTCAAGATCGTTGCCCCATGGGATGGTTATGCCGAGGTAGAGCAGCATGGCAGCAAGGCCAGTGTGAGCAATGGCAGTTGGGCGATTTACGACACCTCGCAGCCCTATGTGGTGGCCAATCCGCAGCACACCGAGCACCTGATCATGATGGTGCCCAAGCAAAGCATTGCCGAGCGCGGGCTGCGGCTCGAAAGCCTGATGGGGCGCTCCGTGGGCGGCAGCGCAGGCATTGCCCGCATTGCGCTGCAGACCATGCGCAGCACCTATCAGGAACTGGACAATATGACGGCCCCGCTGGCTCGCCGCGCCGGGGAGCTGCTGGTGGACATGGTGCATCTGTCCCTGCAGGCACTGGGCGGGCAGGCCACGGCTGTGACGCAAAAGCAGGCGCTGTATGACCGTATCTGTGACCATGTGGCCAGTCATGTGCGTGACCCAGCACTGTCCGTGGATCAGGTGGCCGAAGCGCTGAACTGCAGCCGCCGCCATCTGCACAATGCCTTCGCGGGCAAGGAGCAGTCGCTGGGAGGCTTTATTCAGCAAAGCCGGCTGGAGCTTTGCATGCGCGAGCTGCATTCGCCCGCACTGGCGCACCGCACGATCACTGAAATTGCCATGAGCTGCGGTTTTGGCAACAGCGCCCACTTCAGTCGAGCCTTCAAAGCCTATGCGGGCATGTCGCCCTCCGAGTTCAGAGCGCTTGGTCATTGATCTGCCGCGAACGGCGTTTCAAGGGCTATAGGACAATGCAGGCCATTGCTTCAATGGCAGGACTGCATTCTCATGGACATCAATACACCGCTCGCCCTGCTGGGCGGGCTCACCGCTTCTCAATTCATGCGCAAGCACTGGCACAAAAAGCCACTGCTGGTGCGCCAGGCCATTCCTGGCTTCAAGGCTCCCATTCCCCGCGCTCGTCTGCTGGCCATGGCTGGCGAAGAAGGCGTGGAGTCGCGCCTGATTCAGCAGCTCGGCGGTGACAACTGGAAGCTCAGCCACGGCCCGCTGTCTCGCCGCAGCCTGCCTGCGCTGACCAAGCCTGGCTGGACGGTGCTGGTGCAGGGTGTGGACATGCATGACGCCAAGGCGCATGAGCTGCTGCAGCAATTTCGCTTTGTGCCCGAGGCGCGCCTGGATGATCTGATGATCAGCTTCGCCACCGACCAGGGCGGCGTGGGCCCGCACTTTGACAGCTATGACGTGTTCTTGCTGCAAGCCCATGGCAAGCGCCGCTGGCGCATTGGTCGCCAGAAGGATTTGTCGCTGCAGCCTGACAAACCTCTGAAAATTCTCTCCAACTTTGAGCCTGAAGAAGAGTTCGTGCTGGAGCCTGGCGACATGCTGTACCTGCCCCCCAAGTGGGCGCACGACGGCGTGGCAGAGGGCGAGTGCATGACCTATTCCATTGGTTTTCGCTCACCAGACCGTGGTGAACTGGGCCGGGAATTGCTGCTGCGCATGTCGGATGAGCCCGATGAGCTCGATACCCCTGTCATCTACAAGGATCCCAAGCAGGAAGCTGTCAGCAACCCTGCCATGATTCCCGAAGGCATGTATGAATTTGCCCGCGAAGCGCTGAAGAAAGCCATGGCTGAGCCGCTGGCGCTGGAGCGTGCGCTGGGCGAGTATCTGAGCGACCCCAAGCCCAACGTCTGGTTTGAGCACGGTGATGAAAACGGCATGTTCGAAAGTGTGGTGCTCGATCGCCGCACCCGCATGATGTACGACGCAAAACACATTTTCATCAACGGCGAAAGCTATCTGGCGGGTGGCCGCGATGCCACGCTGATGCGCAAGCTGGCTGACACCAAGGCCTTGTCCCGCAAGGATCTGGCGACAGCCAGCGATGATGCGCTGGAGCTGCTTTCCGCCTGGTTTGATGCTGGCTGGGTGCGCTCCGGCGACTGACGCGGGTGGACTTGTAACCAAGACCATGCTAACTTCGAGGATTCCCTGGCGGGTGATCCTCGTATCCCCTCTGTGATCCTGGGTGGCTTTAGTAAAGTTTTATGAAAGCTTATTCAGGAATTTGACAGGAATGGATTTATGGTCCAAAGTGCGAAGCACGGCAGGCGAGAGCTTGCTTGGTAAATAGACATCGCATGAATCTGTGCAGAATTGTTTAGATGCTGTCAGTGTTAGTCAGCAATGGGCAAAACTACTTATAATGCGATCTGAGTCGAATTTACTGTTTGACCTGATCTGCCAAAGCGATCAATAGCTGCAAAAGGCTGACCGTAATGGCAATCCACCTACTGTCTGCTGAACCTACAAACTAGGAAACTGTTATGAAGAACTCTCTGATTCTGGCTACCGTGATCGCTGCTGCAGCTCTGGCCGCTTGCGGTGACAAGAAGCCTGAAGAAGCTCCTGCTGCTCCCGCTCCTGCTGTGGAAGCTCCAGCTCCCGCACCTGCTGCTGAAGCTCCTGCCGCTCCTGCTGCTGAAACTCCCGCACCTGCTGCTGACGCACCTGCTGCTCCTGCCGCTGAAGCTCCTGCTGCTCCCGCCGCTGAAGCTCCTGCTGCTGACGCTGCCAAGGCTAACGCTGACGCCGCTACTGGCGCTGCTACCGCCAAGTAAGCACATTGCTTATGCAGTGATGGGGCTCAGGCCCCATGGCGCAAAAAAACCGCTCCTGGATTCAGGTGCGGTTTTTTTCGTCTGTCGGATATTGCTTCTGTGAACGGGGCGCTCAGCAGTGTGGTTGTACGGTTTGCCTTGTTGACTTTCTGGGCAGGGAAAAAGAGGCAAGAACGCCCAAGAAAAAAGCCACCGTGGCATGGCCAGGTGGCTTGATTGAATGATCCTGAGGCTTATTTCAGATCATCAGTGATCACGCGAATGATGCGCTGACCGTTGGCGGTGCTATCAGGCTGGCCTTGTTCGTTGAACACGGAGACCTGCGACTGGTTGCCATCGCCCTTGACCTGAATCTGGTACTTGACGGGCGGTGCAGCTTCCTTGCCACGGCTGAAGATCTTGCCGAAGAAGCCCTTGCTCTCTGTCTGGGCGTTGGGGTCCACATAGCGCACGTAGTAAGTGCCACGGCTGCGGTCGCGGTCTTCCACGGTGAAGCCGGTGCGGTCCAGGGCAACGCCAACGCGGCGCCATGCACGCTCAAAGCCTTCGCCCAGCATCAGAACAGGTACGCCGTTGACGGTTTCCATACGGGCGGTGCTGGTGCTTGCCACAGCAGCGCTGCGGTCAGCCTTGGCGACAGCAGATGCCTGCTCTTCGCTCACACCCAGCTTGACCATGATGCGACGCAGGAATTCGGTTTCCAGCTCGGGGTCACGGGCGCGTGGTTGCCAGATGGTGTTGTCCTTGCGCTCGCTGGTGTAGACCTCCTGCATGCCACGGTGCGTGACATAGATGCGGGTCTTGCCATCAGCTTCGCGCTCCAGGCGGGTGCGGAACTTGTCGCGCTCGCTGGTGGAGTACAGAGAGTCGAACACCTTGCCCAGTGTCTTGCGGATCACGTCCTGGGGCAGCTTGGCGCGGTTTTCGGCCCAGTCTGTTTCCAGAATGCCCAGCTGGCGGTCTTCCATCGAGTAGATGAAGCCGTTTTCCAGCCAGAAGTCGCGGGTGGGTTCCCAGAGCTTGTCGGCGCCACGGTCTACCACCAGCCAGTGCTCGGCGCCATCGCGCTCAATGCGCACGTCGCCGATCTTGTTGGAGGCTGTGTTGTTGTCCGTGGGCTTGGCAGCCTTGGCGTTAGCCTGAATGGCTGCCGCAGAGACCACGCCGCCAGGGACGATATAGCGCGAGTCTTGCGACAGCTGCGTCAGATCCGGAGGCACTTCGAGCGTAGGGGCTTGGTTTTTGCCTGCGCTCTTGTAGTCGATCTTGGTCTCTTGGAACGTGGTCGTGCAGGCTGTGAGGCCCAGCGCAAGGCTGAGCAGGCCCAAACGTGCAGTGTTTTGTTTCACGCGGATTGTCCTTGGGTAGCGTTCAAGCTATGTGCGAAAAACCGCTAGCTTAGCGCAACTCGATCAGAGTACGCCAACTTTACGCAGCGCAGCCTCGACAACGGGCTCGAATTGTTCGCTCAGAGGGGTCATGGGCAGGCGCATGGTGGGGCCGCACAAACCCATGCGGGCTGCAGCCCATTTCACGGGAATGGGATTGGCTTCCACAAACAGGCTCTTGTGCAGGGGCATGAGCTGGAACTGGATTTCCATGGCGCGCTGGATGTTGCCAGCCAGGGCTGCCGTGCACAGCTCGCTCATCAGGCGCGGGGCCACGTTGGCCGTCACGCTGATATTGCCGTGGCCGCCGCACAGCATCAGGGCCACTGCAGTGGGGTCATCACCGGAGTACACGCCAAAACCTTCGGGCACATCACGAATCAGCCACTGGGCGCGTTCGATGTTGCCGGTGGCTTCCTTGATGCCGACGATGCCGGGAATCTGGGCCAGGCGCAGCACAGTGTCGTGCTGCATATCGGCTACCGAGCGGCCGGGCACGTTGTACAGAATCACGGGCAGGTCACCAGTGGCTTCGGCAATCGCCTTGAAGTGCAGGTACTGGCCTTCCTGGGTGGGCTTGTTGTAGTAGGGCACCACTTGCAGTTGGCTGTTGGCACCAACCTTCTTGGCGTACTTGGCCAGCTCGATAGCTTCATGCGTGCTGTTGGCACCGCAGCCGGCCATGATGGAGACGCGGCCTGCCGCCTGCTCGACAGCGACGCGAATGATTTCGCAGTGCTCGTCCACATTGACGGTGGGGGATTCGCCCGTTGTGCCGACCACGCCGATGCAGTGGGTGCCTTCGGCCACATGCCAGTCGATGAGTTTACGCAGCGCCGGGTAGTCGACGCTACCGTCTTCGAGCATGGGCGTAATGAGGGCAACAATGCTGCCAGTCAGAGCAACGGAGGAAGATGTCATATCCGCAATCAGAAACGGGAAAGTTTCATTCTACAAAGAGGCTTGTCTGCTATTGCGCAGTTTGACCTTCATGTTGCCGAGCAAAAACAGGTTTTTGTCGATGTGTTGTCAATAAATGACGAAATGATGAAAACTGAATCATATGCACATCAATTTGCTGTGCAGTTTTTAGAACGCTTTCGCCAGCTTGTGAACACGGCCTGCTCGGGGATGGCTGTTCAGGCCATGCTCTCCACGGCGCTATCGACCCCGGTGATTTTGCGCCCTGAACAGGGCCGTCCATCACGGTTTCTGGACAAGCGCCTTGAACCTGGGGCTGGGTAAAACTGTGGAAGAAAGCCGCAGCGGGCTTGCCCATGACGGTTCAAGGACGGTTCAAGGGCGGTTGAGCCGCGCATTCATATGCGCTTCCCAGGTCTGACCAGCGAGGGTGAGGCTGAAATCCTTGATGGAAAACATGGCGATTTCGCCTTGAGGTCCTTGCTGTGTCAGCGTAAGCAGCTCACCTTTTTTTACCTTGCGGTGCTGAACAGGACAGTAAACAGGGGGGGCGGCCAGCAGTTGGCCCTGGGTGTTGTAGATGCGCGGCTGGCCTTCGTCGCTAAAGGCCAGCAGCTTGCCGCCGGGGTGAACGCGGGGTGGTGAGCTGAAAAAGCTGCGGTCGATCAACTCAAATTCACAGGGCACGATGACCTGGCCGCTGAGGTGGATGACGCCCTCCAGCGCGCGGGAACTGGCGCTGCCATCGCTTTCAGTATGTGGCAGGCGAACAGCGGCCACGGCCAGGCCAGTTTTGGGGTCAAAGGCTTCGATGCGCTCGTAACAGCTCTCAAACAGAAGCTGGCCGTGAATGTCCATCACCAGGGCCTGTTCTCGCATTTCGCCACCGCGGTCGGCACGCAAGGTGTTGTCTTCGGGGCGCCAGCCTGCGTCGATGAGGGTGGCCTGCAGCAAGTCCATGGCGGGCAGGCTACGCAGGTCGTGGCGCTCAGGCACTTTGTCAGACAGGCATTGCACCACATGGGGTGTGATGGCCATCAGTTCCAGATAGCCAGCTGAGGGTGGCACAACCCAGTGGCCGCTCAGATCCATCACGCCGCTGGCGCGTCCCGTCTGGTGGGGGGCTTGGGGAAAATAGACATTGATGTGCTCGCCGCTCACGAACACCTGGCAGGCCCCTTCGCCGGGCTGCAGCAGCCAGCGGCCATCGGGGGTGACCAGGCCAACAGGCCACGGTTCTTGTTCATCGCGCTCATCTTCCTCATGCTGCTGCGGCAAGGAGCGGCCCGTTCTGGGGTGCTTGCGCGGCATGACCAGCCAGGCCTGCGCTTGCGGCTCCCAGGCGCTGTCTTGGACGAGAAAGTCCTGGGTCAGCCAGTCGGGGACTTGCTGCGGTGCTTCTTCATTCATGGGTTTTTTGGGGATTTAAGAGCAAAAAGCGCTGAAGTCCAAGATAAACAATGGGGTGGTGCTACAAGTTTGGTAGTGATGGTGGGCTGCTGCAGTGGAGGGCTATCAGGCGCTGTAGTTCCACGCCGTAATGCTGGCTTGGGCCAGGCGGTCCAGAAAGTCCTCGGCGTCGTCGGCGCGCACCACGGTGATGCGGATGCTGTCGTCGTCCGTGGCCAGTTTGATCAGCGCCATGTCGCGGCCCGTCAAATGCTCGGCCAGGTGTTCCAGGCCAGATTCCACGCCGTCTGCCGGGGTGTCCCAGTGCCAGTCATCGGTGCCGGGCAGCCAGTGGGTGTCGGCAATGCCATCGGCGTCTTTCCAGTCAAAGCGGGCGAACTGGGTGGCGATGGGGATGAGGTGCACCCAGTACAGCGTCAGCGCGTTTTCGCCTGCGGGCAGGTGTATCTCATTGGGGTCGATCTCGTCATCTTCATCCCAGCCCATGTCGTCCGGGTCGGGCTCGGCCACGCAGTCGCGCCATTCCTGCAGCAGCTCGGCGGCTTCGTCCTCGTCGCCCAGGCACAGGATGCGGGTCAGGTCGCTCATCCAGACTTCGTCTTCGGCATCGATCAGCTCTGCGCGGGTCATGGTGGTGGTTTCGGCTTGGTCGCCGTCCAGCCCCTTGAACATGCCGCGCAGGGCGTTGCGGTAGTCGTCCCAGGTTTCGCCCGTGCGGATGATGCTGAAATCCTTGATGGAAAACATCACCATTTCTGCCTCGGGCCCTTCACCCATAAAGGTGAGCAGCTCATTTTTTTTCGGGCTGCAGTTCAAAGGCGGGCACCAGATATCGGGCGATGCCAGCAGCTTGCCCTTGGTGTTGTAAACATGGGGCTGGCCCTTGTCGGTAATGGCCAGCAGCTTGCTGCCGGGCAGCACCTTGGGGGGGGAGCTACTAAAGCCGCGCTCAATGGTTTTGTACTGGCAGGGGATGATTTCTTTACCGCTGATGTGCAGCACGCCTTCCCAGACATGGCAGGCTTCTTCGCCTTTGTCGTCGATGTAGTTCTGGCGCACCGTCACCACGGCCAGGCCGGTCTTGGCGTTGAAATCGTTGATGTGCTCGTACTTGCTGGCGTCAAACAGTGGCTGGCCGTCTTGCTTGAGCAGCAGCTTGCGCGAGTTGCCGTACGGCCCCTGATCGGCGCGGATGAACTGGTCTTCTTCCTCGTTGTAGTAGATGCTGCTCACACCCTCATGCAACAGCGCAAGCCCCGGCAGGCTGCGCAGGTCATCCATGCCGGGCCCGCTTGCTGATTTGCAGGCCATGACCTGTGGCGTGATGGCGTAGGCATTGCGGTAACCCGCCGAGGGCGGCACCACCCAGTTGCCGTTCAAATCCTTGAGGCCGGATTTTTCGCCCATGCCTTCTGCTTCCTCGGGGTAGCGCACGCTGATGTAGCCGCCTGAGGTGAAGGCACCGTTTGCGCCCTCAATGGGTTTGACCAGCCAGCGGCCATAGGGCGTGACCAGTCCGACGGGCCAGTTGTCGCGGTGGTTTTCGCCGGGCAGCTTGGCGCCGGTGCGCGGGTGGATTTTGGGCATGACGTAGTAAGCGTCCGTGCCTTCATCCCAGGCGCTGTGATAGCGCTCCTGGTAATGGTCTTTGAGCCAGGCGGGCCAGTCATCGTCGTTGTCGCGCTCGATGACTTCGGTGCGCATCAGCACCGAATGGCTCCACCACCCCAGCTGGGCTTGTGGGTTCTGCTGCAAAACCTGCAGCGAATCGGGCAAGCCTTCAGCGCTGCAATCCCACTGCAGGCACTGGTCGCGCAACTGGTTGAGCGCCGCCGCGTACTCGGGCGTATCGGTGTCTTCGGGGATCAGCGTGGCGCAGTCCAGCAGCAGCCACTGGCGCTGGCTTTGCGTGACGATGTCGTCAATCGCCTGCCACTGCTTTTTGACCGATTCGGGCCAGTTGGTGGGCAGCGGCTCCATCTGGGTTTTGAGCCACTGCCAGCGGGCCTTGACCTGATTCATGGGCGCCGCCAGCGAGATCAGGCTTTCCTTGTCCTGATAAGCGCTGCAGGGCACCCGCTCGGGCGGGTGCTTGGCATCGCCCAGCAGCACGCTGAACAGCAGCGGCACACTCTCAAACCACTCGGCCCAGCCTTCGCAGGGGCCGCCGGGCTGGGCAGGCCAGTCGGTGGTGGGGCTGGGGTGTTCGTCGTGGGCGAGGAGCAGGGCGTAGTTGGGCATGGCAGATCGCTCAGGGTTTGCGGTGAAATCAGGCTTGCAGCAAGACGGGGTGTGCGCTGTCAGCTCCTGGCTTGATAGCGGCTATGCGCTGCACCACGCGCTCGGGCTGGCGCAGCTGGCCGTGTTCATAGGCCACGATGGTCCAGCCCTTGCAGACCTTGAGCAGCTCGCCAGGGGCCAGCAGAAAGTCGGCGCGTGAAGGCTTGCCAAAGGCTTCATTACCCTGAGCAAAGGTCTCATACAGCAGCAGGCCGCCGGGTTTGACGCTGTCCAGAATCTGCGACCACAACGGGCGCCACAGGTAGTTGGTGACCACCACGGTATCGAACTGCTGGCCGGGCAGTGGCCAGGGGCCGTTCTCGATATCGGCCTGTATGGCCTGGCCCAGGCTTGCTACAGCATCAATAGCGGCCTGCGCTTGATCTATGCCGACTACGCGGTGATTTTGTGCATGAAACAAGCGCATGTGGCGGCCCAGACCGCAGGCAATGTCCAGCACCTGACCCTGTGGGCGAGCCAGATGGGCGAAGCGGGTAATCCAGGAAGAGGGCGCTTGCGCGCCATGGGGGTCAGGCAGTGTGGGTGCCAGGGCAGGTGTAGAGCGATTCATCTTGCTGAAAACTATAGCAGCGCTCCTGTCTGCCTGGGCTGCTGTTGCGCGGCGGTGTTGTAAGCGTTCTTTAGAGCCGCTTGTATGTTTACGGTGTCGGGGTGAGGGACAAGAGTCGCTATCGGCTGTTTGCGCAGACCGACTGAGTTAGATCCCTCCCACCCCACCTCATAGCGTCGATAAGGAACTGAGCAGCACGTAGCCATCAGGCTGCGTGACTGCCGATCTGAAGGCAAGCCAACGCACGTAGGTGGAACAGGCACCCCGACAAGCCATTGTCTTTGTTGGAGGTGCTGTTATGCAAACGACCTTTATCGGAGTGGATGTCTCCAAAGCGGAGTTGGTCATCAGCGTTGGTGATCAAGCTGCCGTGAGCGTGACCAATGACACATCTGCGATCATGCGCTGGTTGGCCTCGTTACCCCAAGATTGCTCTGTCGCCATGGAATCTACAGGGCGCTACCACTTGCTGCTCGCACAACTGGCTTTGCAAGCAGGGCTGAATGTGTATGTGCTCAATGCCCGGGATGTGTTCTTTTATGCCAAGGCACTGGGCGCCAGGGCTAAAAGCGATGCTCTGGACTGCGTGGTGATTCGGCGCTATCTGCAGGAGCATGTTCAAAGCCTGTATCCCTGGCAGCCTGGCACACCCGTTCAGCAGCAGCTCCATCTCTTGCTGACTCGACGTGCGCAGCTTAGCGCGCACCAGGCAGCCTTGAAGCAGACGCTCAAGGCGGTTGACTTACCCGGGCCGCAGATGGTGCACTTGATGGAATCGTTCAAAGCCCTGCTGCAGGCCATTGATGAGCAGGTTGTGCACCTGATCTCCAGTGACGACGCCATGCACCAAGGCTGCCAGCGACTGCAGTCGATTACAGGGATTGACCCACAAACCAGTGCACTGCTGACAGAGCTTTTAAGTCGCCTGCACTTTGCCAACTCGGACGCACTGGTTGCCTATAGCGGGCTGGACCCTCGTGCCAATGACTCTGGCACAAAGCGTGGGAGGAGGCGTTTAAGCAAACGAGGCCCAGCCTTGCTGCGCAGGCAGATGTATCTGGCCGCATTCGCTGCCAGCCACAGCAAAGCGCTCAAGCCGCTTTATGCGCATATTCGCGCTAAGGGCTTCTCAACGACAGAGTCGATGGTGATCTTGGGGCGTAAGCTGCTTCGAGTGGCCCTTGCTGTTTGGCGAGGCAATACGGTGTTCAACCCCGAGCAATTGCTGCCGAAAACTGCTTGACGCGAAACATAGAACCTAACACCACCCAGCGAACCGAAGGTTTGCGGTTGAGACGAGGCGCGAAGCCGCAGGCAGTACAAATGTACGACAAGGCGAAGCTACGACGTATAAAGGGTTGTGTTAGCGGGTCTTAGCAAACAAGGCTGCCCGCTGCGGCAGCATCAATGCGGCTTCACATCATCCTTGAGCGCTGCCAGGGCAATTTTTTCCACCAGTCCGGGGGCGATCAGTTTGAGAAAGCGGCCCAGCTTGCCTTTAGGGGTCATCACCACTTCGCGCTGGCGGCGGTTCATGCCGTTGATGATGAGCTGTGCGCATTCCTGCACCGTCATGGCTCCGTCTTCCTTGAGGCCGCTCACGCCTGCGGCCTGGCCCTTGGCGTTGTAGCCGTGGTAGCGAATGCGCGTGTCCACCACGCCGGGATAGGCGGTGGTGACGCTGACGCCCGCCGGTTTCAGCTCGGCGCGCAGCGCTTCAAAAAAGCCGGTCATGGCGAATTTGCTGGCGCTGTAGGCCGTGCGGCCCGGCACACCAATCAGCCCGGCCAGTGAGGACACGGCGACGATAGCGCCCTTGCTGGTCTTGAGGTGCGGCAGCGCCGCATGGGTGCACCACACGCTGCCCCAGAGGTTGATGCGCATCAGCCGCTCATACCAGCCCAGGTCCTGGGCGCTGACTTCTTCAAACAGGGCGTGGGCCGAGACTCCGGCATTGTTGATAAGGGCATCCAGCCCGCCAAACTGCTGAACGGCGGCGTCGATCAGTGCGCGGCACTGGGCTTCATCGCCTACATCGGTGGGCACGGTCAGCACCTGCGCCCCCAGTGCGCGGCATTGGTCTGCCACGGTTTGCAAGTTGCTGGCATTGCGCGCGGCCAGGGTCAGCTGCAACTGGCTTTGATGGGTTTGCGCCAGCTGGCGTGCCATTTCGGCGCCGATGCCGTCGGATGCGCCGGTGATGATGATGCGGGGCATGCTCTCTCCCGGCCGGGCTGCGGGGCCGGGTGGCGCCCAGGGTCAGAAGCAGGCCCAGACCTGATCGGCCAGCGTAAGCATGAACTGCGGCTGCAGATACAGGGCAAACACGGCCAGCAGCACCGCGAGCACGGCGGCCCAGATCAGTGAGCGTTGCCAGAGTTTGAGGGGCATGGCTTCAGGCAGCTTTGGTAGCGGGGTTGCGGGTAATGGCCGATTCACGCACGGGCAGGTTGACCAGAGCGGCAAAAATGCCCAGGGCAATCGACAGATACCAGACCATATCGTAGTTGCCGTTGATGTCATACAGATAGCCGCCCAGCCACACGCCCAGGAAGCTGCCGATCTGGTGGCTGAAGAACACAAAGCCGCCCAGCATGGAAAGGTGCTGCACGCCAAAGATCTGGGCAATGGTGGCATTGGTCAGTGGCACGGTGGACAGCCACAGAAAACCCATGGCCGCGCAGAAGATATAGACCGACCAGGGCGACAGCGGGGCCAGCAGAAAGCACACCGTGGCGACCGAGCGCAGGCCGTAGATGCCCGACAGCAGATAGCGCTTGGGCATTTTCTGGCCCAGATTGCCCGCCAGATAGGTACCAAAGATGTTGAACAGGCCCACCAGTGCCAGCGATGTGCTGGCTACCTGCGGCTCCATGCCAAAGTCTTTCAGATAGCTGGGCATGTGCACGCCGATGAACATGACCTGAAAGCCGCAGACAAAGTAGCCGGCCATCAGCAGCAAAAAGCTGGGATAGGTCCAAGCCTCTTTCAGCGCCTGGCCCACAGTCTGGTCGCGCTTGATGGGTGTGCCGCCGCCAAACCCCGGCTCGCGCAGGCCAAAGGCCAGTGCCATGATGAGCAGAGCAAAAATCGCCAGCACCAGCAAGGCGTTGGACCAGCCGAACTGGCCAATCAGGCCGCCTTCTACCGGCACCATGAAAAACTGGCCGAACGAGCCCGCTGCCGCAGTCACGCCCATGGCCCAGCTGCGCCGCGCCACGGGAATCTGGCGGCCCAGCACGCCGTAGATGACAGCATAGGTAGTGCCCGCCTGCGCAGCGCCAATCAGCACGCCGGCCGTGGCCAGAAACCAGATGGGCGTGGGCGCCAGCGCCATGCCCACCAGCCCCAGTGCATACAGAATGGAGCCGCCAATCAGCACCTTGAAGGCACCGATGCGGTCCGCCAGAATGCCCACAAAAATACCCAGCACGCCCCAGGAGAGGTTTTGCACGGCAATGGCCAGCGAGAAGCTCTCGCGCGTCCAGCCCATTTCCTGGGTGATGGGCAGCAGCCACAGGCCAAAGCCGTGGCGTATGCCCATGGAGAGGGTGACGATGGCTCCACCGCACAGAAGAATCTGCACCATGGACATAGGCGCGGGAGTGTTTTTTGTAGTCATGCCGTGCGAGGGAAAAACGGGTCAGGGCGACACTTTAACGAAACAAGTTGTTGTGTGCGTGTACACGACGTCACATGCGCGGCAGGCTCGCTTGCCAGAATGCGAAGCCCAAGAGCCGCGCGTAGTTAGCAACTTCAAAAACAGGAGCTGCCAGCGCTGGCTATGGAACGATTTCGGATGGAAAACGTTTTGAGATCCATGAACAGCAGGCGCTGGCAGCTCTGCTTTCAAGAGTTGGCAGAGTGTTCTGATCGTGGAAAAACACATGCGCGAGACAGATGTTCCTGCTTTGTGCAAGAGTATTGGGAGTAAACAACTGTGAATTTATCCAGCTCTTATCTGGAGAGGCCACTACAATCCGCTTCCATGGCAGTTAAACCGTCCAACGAATATTCCGAAGGCTCGATCCGCGTTCTCAAGGGTCTGGAGCCTGTCAAACAGCGTCCCGGCATGTACACGCGTACCGACAACCCCCTGCACATCCTGCAGGAGGTGATCGACAACGCGGCCGATGAGGCGCTTGCCGGTTACGGCAAAAAAATCAAATTCACCATGCACGCCGACGGCTCCTACAGCGTAGAAGACGACGGGCGGGGCATTCCCTTTGGTCTGCACCCCGAAGAAAAAGCGCCCGTGGTGGAGCTGGTCTTCACGCGTCTGCACGCGGGTGGCAAGTTCGACAAGGGCAATGGTGGGGCGTACAGCTTCTCCGGTGGCTTGCACGGCGTGGGTGTTTCGGTGACCAATGCGCTGGCAACGCGCATGGAAGTCACTGTGCACCGCGATGGCCAGGTGGCCAGCCTGGTGTTCTCGGGCGGCGATGTGATAGAGCCGCTCAAGATTCGCGATCTGCAGGCAGGCGAGCGCAAGCACGGCACCACCGTGCGTGCCTGGCCCGATGCCAAGTATTTCGAGTCATCGAGCCTGCCCATGGGCGAGCTGGTGCACCTGCTGCGCAGCAAGGCCGTGCTCATGCCCGGCGTGGCGGTTTCGCTCATCAACGAAAAAGCCCGTGATACCCAGACCTGGCAGTTCAAGGGCGGCCTGCGCGACTATCTGGCCCAAAGCCTGCATGGCGAGCCTGTCATCCCCCTGTTCGAAGGCGAGGGCTTTGCCGACAAGCACCACGACAGCTTTGCCGAAGGTGAAGGCGCGGCATGGTGTGTGGCCTTTACCGAAGACGGCGCACCGCTGCGTGAGAGCTATGTCAACCTGATTCCCACCACCGCAGGCGGCACGCATGACAGCGGCCTGCGCGATGGCCTGTTTCAGGCCGTCAAGGCGTTCATCGACATGCATTCGCTGCTGCCCAAGGGCGTCAAGCTGATGCCGGACGACGTGTTCGCCCGCGCCAGCTATGTGCTTAATGCCAAGGTGCTTGATCCGCAGTTTCAGGGCCAGATCAAGGAACGCCTGAATTCGCGTGATGCCGTGCGTCTGGTTTCGGGCTTTGTGCGCCCGGTGCTGGAGCTGTGGCTCAACGAACATGTGGACTGGGGCAAGAAGCTGGCCGAAATCGCCATCAAGGCGGCGCAAACCCGCCAGAAGGCCGGCCAGAAGGTGGAAAAGCGCAAGGGCAGCGGCGTGGCCGTGCTGCCCGGCAAGCTGACCGACTGCGAGAGCAAGGACACCTGCGTCAACGAAGTGTTTCTGGTGGAGGGCGACTCTGCCGGTGGCTCTGCCAAGATGGGCCGCGACAAGGAAACCCAGGCCATCCTGCCGCTGCGCGGCAAGGTGCTCAACACCTGGGAAGTGGACCGCGACCGCCTGTTTGCCAACAACGAAATTCACGATATTTCGGTGGCGATTGGCGTCGATCCCCATGGCCCCAATGATGAGCCTGATCTGTCCGGCCTGCGTTACGGCAAGATCTGCATTCTGTCGGATGCGGACGTGGACGGCTCCCACATTCAGGTGCTGCTGCTGACCCTGTTCTTCAAGCACTTCCCCAAGCTGGTGGAAGCCGGAAACATCCATGTGGCCCTGCCGCCGCTGTTCCGTGTGGACGTGCCTGCACGCGGCAAAAAGCCTGCCATCAAGGTCTATGCCCTTGATCAGGGCGAGTTGGACGCCATCTTGGAAAAATGTGCCAAGGACGGCGTGCCGCGCGAGAAATGCCAGGTCAGCCGTTTCAAGGGCCTGGGTGAAATGAATGCCGAACAGCTGTGGGAAACCACGCTGAACCCCGATACGCGCCGCCTGTTGCCTGTGCAGTTCATGAATCTGGACTTTGCCGAGTGCGAGGCCGTTGTCACCAAGCTCATGGGCAAGGGCGAAGCCGCTGCCCGCCGTGAGCTGATGGAACTGCACGGCGACGCTGTGGAGGTCGATATCTGAGCGGTTTGCAAGGCGCTAGCTGCTAGCTGTGAGTCGCCTGCCGCAGTGATGGGATCAAGTCATGCCAAGTTTTCAGTCTTCACATCAGTCATCCGCGCTGGCGCTCCTTGGTGGGCGTCTGCGCAAGGCAGGTCTGCACCTGCTGCTGGCGGGCGCGGGCTGGCTGGCGCTGGCCCCAGCCGCCCATGCGGACCTGTGGGCCTATGTCGATGAATTTGGCGTGACCCACTTTGCGGCAGAGGCGCTGGACAGCCGCTACAAGCTCTTCTTCAAGGGCGACCTCTACGACAGCAGCAAACCCGGCCTGCAGCCAAACGCCAGCGTAGCCGCTGCAGGCCTGAGCGCCCGCACGCGCACCGAGAATTTCTTTGAAGTCTCGCCGCGCTATAAGAGCGTGCGTCCCCATCTGCAAAAAGCCGCTGAAAAAACTGGCGTGGACTACGACTTGCTCAAGGCCGTGATTGCGGTGGAGTCGGGTTTTGACGCCGAAGCGGTGTCCCCCAAGGGCGCCGTAGGCCTGATGCAGCTGATGCCCGCAACGGCAGAGCGTTTTGGCGTTTCCGCCAGCAAAGCCCGCAATATGCAGCAGCAACTGGCGGACCCGGCTGTGAACGTCCCCGCCGGAGCACGCTACCTCAGTTATCTGATGGACCTGTTCCCCGGTCGTCTGGACCTGGTGCTGGCGGCTTACAACGCGGGTGAGGGTGCAGTTAAAAAATATGGCAAGTCTGTGCCGCCGTACAAGGAAACGCTGAATTACGTCAAGGCAGTCACTGGCATCTATGAACAGTTGCAGTCCGCCAATCCGCTGGCGGGCCGTGTGGCTTCAGGCAGTGCGCGTGGCGGTAAAAGCGGCGGCGCGGGTTCGCGTATTCGCATGACTTTGCCGGGGTCGCCCTCAGAGGGCGAAGCAAACCCATAAATTGAGTCGCCCCAAGGGCGCAATCTGAAAAATTACAAAGAATTCATGAGCGATCAAACCATACTGGATTTGTCTCAACAAGCCGCTGGCGATGCACTGGACCTGGGTCAATACGCACAGCGTGCCTATCTGGAATATGCACTCTCCGTTGTCAAGGGCCGCGCCCTGCCGGATGTCAGCGATGGCCTGAAGCCCGTACAGCGCCGCATTCTCTACGCCATGGACCGCATGGGCCTGAGCTATAGCGGCCCCAATGGCAACACAGCAGCCAAGCCAGTCAAGTCGGCCCGCGTGGTGGGCGATGTGCTGGGTCGCTTTCACCCCCACGGTGACCAGTCCGCTTATGACGCGCTGGTGCGCATGGCGCAGGATTTCAACCAGCGCTACCCGCTGGTCGATGGTCAGGGTAACTTCGGCAGCCGCGACGGTGACGGCGCTGCGGCCATGCGTTATACCGAAGCACGTCTGTCCAAGATCACCAGCTTGCTGCTTGATGAAATCGACATGGGCACGGTGGACTTCACGCCCAACTATGACGGCAGCACGCAAGAGCCCAAGCAGTTGCCAGCGCGCCTGCCGTTTTCGCTGCTCAATGGCGCCAGCGGTATTGCCGTGGGTCTGGCCACTGAAATCCCCAGCCACAACCTGGTGGAAGTGGCGGCGGCCTGCGTGGCGCTGATCAAAAAGCCGCAATTGCCCGAGGAAGAGTTGCTGGCACTGATTCCCGGCCCCGACTATCCGGGCGGCGGCCAGATCATTTCCTCCAGCAACGATATTGCGGACGCCTATCGCACAGGGCGCGGCAGCCTCAAGGTGCGTGCACGCTGGAAGATTGAAGAGCTGGCGCGTGGCCAGTGGCAGCTGGTGGTCAATGAACTGCCACCCGGTGTCTCGGCACAGAAGGTGCTTGAAGAGATCGAGGACATTACCAACCCCAAGGTCAAGACCGGCAAAAAGGCGCTGACACAGGAGCAGACCCAGCTCAAGGCCAGCATACTGGCTGTGCTGGATGGGGTGCGTGATGAGTCCAGCAAGGATGCGCCGGTGCGCATCGTGTTTGAACCCAAGACGGGCAAGGTGCCGCAGGCCGAGCTGATTACGGCGCTGCTGGCACACACCAGCCTAGAGTCGTCCAGCTCCATCAACCTGACCAGCATTGGTCTGGATGGCCGCCCGGTGCAGAAGTCGCTGCGGCAGATGCTGGAAGAGTGGATAGCTTTTCGCTTTCAGACCGTCACGCGCCGCAGCCAGCACCGTCTGGAAAAGGTGCTGGACCGCATCCATATTCTGGAAGGCCGTCAGGCCGTCTTGCTCAATATCGACAAGGTCATTGCCATCATTCGCGCCAGCGACGAGCCCAAGCAGGCCCTGATCGATGCTTTCAATCTGTCCGAGCGTCAGGCTGAAGACATTCTTGAAATTCGCCTGCGCCAGCTGGCACGCCTTGAAGCGATCAAGATCGAGCAGGAACTCAAGGAGCTGCGCACCGAGCAGGGCAAGCTCGAAGACATTCTGGGCAGCGAAGCCACCATGCGCCGCCTGATCTGCAAGGAAATTGAAGGCGATTCCAAGACCTTTGGTGATGCGCGTCGCACGCTGATTCACGAAGAGAAAAAAGTCGTGGCCGAGGTCAAGGTGGTGGATGAACCGGCCACCGTCATTATTTCCGAAAAGGGCTGGGTGCGCACACGCCACGGCCATGGCGTGGATGCCAATACGCTGAGCTTCAAGGCGGGCGACAGCCTGCACGGCACCTTTGAATGCCGCACGGTTGATCAGTTGCTGGCCTTTGGCAGCAATGGCCGCGTGTACTCGGTGCCCGTGTCTGCATTGCCGGGTGGGCGTGGCGATGGCCAGCCTGTGACCACGCTGATCGAGCTGGAAGCTGGCACGCAGTTGCTGTACTACTTTGCGGGCAGTGAATCCACGCAGCTGCTGCTCTCGGGCTCTGGCGCTTATGGCTTCACGGCCAATGTGGGCGATATGGTTTCGCGCCAGAAGGCGGGCAAGGCCTTTGTCACGCTGGGCGATGGTGAAACCCTGTGCGCACCTTCGGTGGTGCATGGCGTGCCCATGAATGCACGTGCTGAAACCGTGGAAGGCAGCGAGCAGGGCGCCGGTCTGCTGAACCCTGCGACGCATGTGATCTGCGCTTCGACGGGCGGACGTATTCTGACTTTCGAGATCAGCGAACTCAAGGCCATGCCCAAGGGCGGTCGTGGTCTCATGCTCATCAGTCTGGAAGACAAGGATCAGCTGGCAGGTGCCGCAGCCTATACCCGCAGCATTCGCCTGGATGGCGTGGGCCGTGGCGGCAAGGTCAAGAGCGAGTCGCTGGAAATCCGCAGCTTGAACAACGCCCGCGGCAACCGTGGCCGCAAGGGCAAGGCTGCAGATCTGGGCTTCAAGCCGCAGCAGGTGACCCGCGTGGAATAAGCGATTCGGTCGCCGAGTAAAAAGCCGCACCAGTTTTCTGGAGCGGCTTTTTTTATGGCTTTAGGGCGCAGAGAGCATGAGCTTAAATGACCGCAGACCCTGGTGATTCAGGCTGGCGTGCCAGCAACTGAGACAGCTTTTGCAGACCGGCCCGCAAGCGTTCGCGGTCTTTGATGCTGCCGAGGGAGATGCGGATGGCGTTGACCGGTTTGCTTTCTGCTCCATCGGCAGCGCCCGCTACAAAAGCCTCTGCGGGAGTGACTGCAATGCCTTCCTTGTCGGCGGCGTGCGCCAGTTGAGAGGGGGTCCAGTACCCTGGCAAGTTCAGCCATATATGCAGCCCATCGCCTGCCCCGCTGTAGCGGCCTGCCAGAACGTCTCTGGCCATCCAGTGCCTCAGCTGTGCTTCCTTGCGCACGCCATTCATCAGCTCGGTTGCAGAGCCATCCAGAATCCACTGCGTGGCCAGCGCTGCCGTCAGCGGTGCCACCATCAGCGCAAAGGCGCGCAGTGCGGCCAGAAACTGCTGGCGCTGCTGCGGATCGCGTATCAGCACAAAAGCCACGCGCAAACCGGGTGTCAGGCATTTGGACAAGGTGGAGAGATAGATTACCTGCTCGAGCGCCAATGCGGCAATCGGTGGCGGTGGGCTCTCGGCCAGCAGCCAGTAGGGGTCGTCTTCGACAATGCGCACATTGCAGCGCTGGGCCACGCTGGCAAGCGCCCGGCGCCGCTGATCCGGCATGGTGATGGCTGTCGGGTTCTGCAGCGTGGGGTTGAGATAAATCAGCCCCGGATGGTGCTGGCGGCAGGCTTGCTCCAGCAGCTCTGGCACCATGCCGTGTTCGTCGGCAGGCACGGCAATGATGCGCCGCCCGAACTGCGCGGCTGCGCTGCGCATGCCGGGGTAGCTCATGGGCTCGGCCAGAATCACATCGCCAGGCTGGGTCAGCGTCAAAATCAATGCGGCGATGGCTGCCTGCGCGCCGGGGCAGACCACGATGTGCCCCGCATCCAGCGGCCCGAGCATGGGCTGCAGCCATTGCGCAGCGGCGCTGCGGTCGGCCTCGCTGCCTCCGCTCAGGTGGTAGTTCATCAGCAGGGCGCCATCGGTGCGCATCAGCACTTGCGACAGGCCTTGTTTCAGCAGTTCGTCAAAGTCCACATCGCCCGGCGGTGGCGGGGTGTTCATGCTGAGGTCGAGAATGGAATTCAGCTCTAGCTTTTTTGCCGCCACATAAGTGCCCCGTGCACCACGCCCTTCCAGCAGGTGGCGGCGGCGGGCTTCGTCGTAGGCGCGGGTGATGGTGGTCAGGTCCACGCCCAGCTGCGCTGCCAGCTGGCGCTGGGTGGGAAGGCGGTCGCCGGGTTTGAGAGAGCCGTCGGCGACGGCGGCCTGCAAGGCATCTGCAATCTGCAAAAAACGCGGCCCGCCCTGAGCGGCCAGTTGCGGCAACCAGATCGGTGCGTGCTTGTTTTGCATGGGTCTTGCCTGGGACGTTTTGTCCCAATGTATGGAAATTGCTTTTAAGTAGTATCTGCCTGAACGTATAGCCATACCATTCTTGTATGGCCATCGCTGACGTTTGCGCCTCTCTTAATCGAGATGTGGCGCGCATCGCGATAGATAACGCCAAGTTAGATAGCGCCAAGTCACTGGCTGGAAATTTTCAAAATGATCGATTGGGTCCCCGTAGTCTTTGTGGTGTTCAAAGCGCTGATCTTTAGCGCCTGCATGTTTTTTGCCATCAAGTGGCATTACGACCAGGGAAAGAAGAAGGGTCTGGACCGGCGCACGCTGGTGATGAACATCGTCAAGGTGATTGCCGCGTTCATCGTGGGGCTGGTGTGCGTGCTGGGCTTTACCTTTGGTATTGCCAAGATGCTGGGCATGGACCTGAGCATGCCTTGAAGGCAAGGCATGCTCCCTGAGACTATGGGCTGATGTTTGCCCCGTCAGCCGGCAACAGGCTCGGCTGCAAAGATCTGCGCAGGTGCGTTGATCTGTTCACTGCAAGCGACCAGCGGCAGGTCACGCTGGCCGGGCTGGGTGCGAGAAACCAGCGCATACAAGCTGCTGACGGAGCGCGATACCGCATCGGCAATGGGCTTGCCCTGCAGCAAATGGCCCAGCAGCACGGCGGCAAATACATCGCCCATGCCGTTGGGCAGTGGGTGCAGGTCGATATACGGCGTTTGCACCAACCAGGCCTGATCGGCAGTTACGGCCAGTGTGGCCAACTGGTCGGCGGGCAGGTCGCTGGTGCGCAGGCTGGTGATGACGATGAGCGCCGATTTGCGGTCGTGCATCTGCCCCAGCATGGTGCGTGCGGCGGCTATCGCGGCCTGCACGGACTCCAGCGGCTGGCCGCCGCACAGCAGCTCAAACTCGTAATGGTTGGGTGTGATGATGCTGGCCAGCGACAGTGCACGTTTGCGCAGAAAGTCGGGAATGCCGGGGCGTACAAAGACGCCGCGCCCCACATCGCCCATGACAGGATCGCACAGGTAATGCGCCTTGGGGTGGTTCACTCGCACTTCCTGCACGGCGGCCAGAATGGCTTCGCCCACACCTGCATCGCCCAGATAGCCCGAGAGCACGGCGGTGCAGCGCTCCAGCACACTGCGCGCGCGCAGGCCGTCCAGCACGTCCTGCACATGGGCGGGGGTGAAGACTTGGCCCTTGAATTCGCCATAACCGGTGTGGTTAGAGAACTGCACGGTGTGCACTGCGACCGGTTCTATGCCCAGCAACTGCAGCGGCAGCATGGCGGCGTCATTGCCCACATGGCCGTAGGCGACGTGAGATTGAATGCTCAGAACCAGCGGCGGCTCCTGGTGCGCATGGTGCTCCTGGTGGTGGGGCATGAAAATTCCTTCAAGCAATGGCTGGGGCAAGGCGGCAGAACCATAAAAAAGTGAGCTGCCCGCGCCAGTCAAATCATGGGTTCAGATGATATTCATTCTGAACTCTATGAATAACCAGCGCAGCATGCTCACTTTATGCAAGCGAAGTGGGTAAGCCGCTTAGTTCAGTTCAGCCATCAGCTCGATCTCTACGCAGCAGCCCATGGGAATCTGCGCCACGCCAAAAGCGCTGCGGGCGTGCTTGCCGGCTTCGCCAAAGACTTCGCCCAGCAGCTCGCTGCAGCCATTGGTGACCAGATGCTGCTCGGTGTAGCTGCTCGAAGAGTTGACCAGGCTCATCACCTTGACGATGCGCTTGACGCGGCTCAGATCGCCACCGCAGGCGTGCTGCAGCGTGCCCATCAGGTCGATGGCGATGGCGCGTGCGGCCAGCTTGCCTTCTTCGGTCGTCATGTTTTCGCCCAGCTTGCCCACCCAGGGCTTGCCGTCCTGCTTGGCCACGTGGCCACTGAGGAAGACCAGATTGCCTGTCTGCGCATAGGGCAGGTAGGCGGCTGCGGGAATGGCGACTTCGGGCAGGGTGATGTTCAGGGCTTTGAGTTTGTCGTACACGCTCATGACGGGCTCCAAAAAGTGCGGAAGATGAAAGATGACCGAGTTTGACACAGGCCAGCGCTGGCATGGCTCAGGCGGCGCACGGCATGGACGCAGGCAGGGATAGCCGCAATCGTGGGCGCTGATTCGCGCATCTAGCATGGGGCATGAACTCTGTGCCCACACCGCCCGCCGAGCGCGTTCGCCTTTCATGGCTGGCGCCGCTATGGGGCTGTGTGCTGGGCGCGTCATGGCAGGTCACGCAGCCGCAGCTGTGGCGGCTGTCGGCGTACCAGTTGCTGCTGGGCCTGGGTCTGCTGATTGCGCTGCTGGTTCTCAGGCGGCGTCTTCGGCCCTGGCTCAGTTGGTGGCTTTTGCTGGCAAGTGCGGCTTGCTGCGTGGCAGGCATGACAGGCTGGCGGGCGCACGACTATCTGGCGCAGACCCTGCCTAAGGCGCTGGAGACGGTGGATCTGGTGGTGGAGGGACGTATCGCTTCCATGCTGCAAAACACCAGCAACGGGCAGCGCTGGCGTTTTGAGGTCGATCAGGCGGCGAGCGGCGTGGAAGGTTTGCCACCGCTGATGGAACTGTCCTGGTACGGGCCTTATGGCAAGGAGCTGGATGCCAGCCAGCCCTTGATTCCTGCATGGGCGCAGGGGCAGGCCTTGCGCCCTGGCCAGCGCTGGCGCTTTACGGTGCGCATCAAGCGGCCCCACGGCGCGCGAAACCCGCATGGTTTTGATTACGAGCTGCTGGCATGGGAGCAGGGCGTGCAGGCCACGGGCTATGTGCGCGATCAGCCTGCGCCGCAATGGCTGGAGCAGGGGGCTTCATATCGGCTGCAGCGCTGGCGCCAGTGGTTGCGCGATCGCATCCGTGGGCAGACATCGCAACTGCAGCAATGGTTTCCCGCACTTGAGCCGCAACGGCAGCAGGCGGCCATGGGTGTGGTGGCCGCACTGGCCGTGGGCGATCAGCAGGCCATAGAGCGCAATGACTGGGCGCTGTTTCGCCAGACGGGCGTATCGCACCTGATGAGTATTTCAGGGCTGCATATCACCATGTTTGCCTGGTTGGCTGCATTGCTGGTGGGGCGGCTGTGGCGGCTCAGTGCCACAGCCTGCCGCTGGCTGCCCGCACCACGCGTGGCTTTGCTGGCTGGCGTGCTGCTGGCAGCGGCATACGCCATGTTCAGCGGCTGGGGCCTGCCCGCGCAGCGCACGGTCTGCATGCTGGCGGTGGTGGCAGCATTGCAATGGCTGGGCGTGCGCTGGCCTTGGCCCTGCGTGTGGCTGCTGGCGCTGGCCGTGGTGCTGGTGGCTGACCCGTGGGCGCTTTGGCAGGCAGGCTTCTGGCTGAGCTTTGTGGCTGTAGGTGTGCTGCTTGCTACAGATAACAGAGCTGCAAGCCCAGGAGAACAAAGCGCGGAAGGTGGATTTTCTTCGAAATGGGCCTCAAAGCTGGCAGCGCTGTGGCGTGAGCAGTGGTTGATCTCTCTGGCACTGGCGCCGCTGGCTTTGCTGCTTTTCGGGCAGGTTTCCATCGTGGGGCTGTTGGCCAATCTCATCGCCATTCCCTGGGTGACTCTGGTGGTTACACCGCTGGCCTTGCTGGCGGCTCTTGTGCCGGTGGCGGCAGCAGGGGCCGCGGCTGCCATGCTGCCCCTGATGGCTTTGCTGCAGTGGCTGGCGCAGTTGCCCTGGGCTGTCTGGGCCCTGCCGCAGCCTGCTTGGTGGGCCAGCGTGCTGGCCATTGTGGCGGGGCTGTTGCTGATTGCGCCGCTGCCCTGGCGGCTGCGTCTGGCATCGGCAGGCCTGGCGCTGCCTGCGCTGTGCTGGCCGGTGCAGTGGCCGCAATGGGGCGAGTTCGAGCTGCTGGCCGCAGATATTGGCCAGGGCAATGCCGTCGTCATCAGCACGGCGGGGCGCCGCATGCTGTATGACGCGGGGCCGCAGTACAGCCGCAACAGCGATGCGGGGGAACGGGTGCTGCTGCCGCTGATGGCGGCGCAAGGCCTGCGGCTGAACGCCATGCTGCTCAGCCACCGCGATCTGGACCACACCGGCGGGGCGCTGGCCGTGAAAGCGGCGCAGCCTGGGCTGAAGGTCATGGGCTCCAGCTCGGTTGTGGACGATGCGCCGCTCGCGGCTCTGGCGCCGGTGCAGCTTTGCACGCAGGGGCAGCGCTGGCAGTGGGAGGGCGTTGATTTTGAAGTGCTGCACCCACCGGCTGGCGATGCGTGGCTGAACGGGCGCAAGTTCAAGCCCAACTTTGCCAGCTGTGTGCTGCGCATACGTTCGGCCTCCGGGCGTGTGGCATTGCTGACAGGAGATATCGAAGCTGCTCAGGAGCAGCAATTGCTGCAGTCTGGCCAGATGACGGCGGTGGACTGGTTGCTGGTGCCCCACCATGGCAGCAAGACATCATCCACCCCAGCATGGGTGCAAAGCCTCAGGCCGCGCTGGGCGGTGGTGCAGGCAGGGTATCTCAATCGTTTTGGACACCCGGTGGCGGAAGTCAGCCAGCGTTACGTTGCAGCGGGCACATCGCTGGTGCTGCAGGATGGATGTGGGGCAGCGCTGTGGTCTTCGGCAAAGCCGCTGGATTTGCAGTGTGAAAGACAGCGTCAGCCGCGCTATTGGGATGTGCATGCACGGCCTGTGAAAGCGATGGAATCAGGCACCCCTTGAGAAACTGGCACGGGGCTTGCATGATGTGTTCTGTCAGCTTCTGGCGGACGCAGACAGGTGCTGTTTGCTGGTCCCTGACTGGTCCGGGCCGGCATCAGACGTGGCTAAACTGAAACGAGCGTGGCGGTATGTCGCAGCCACCGTGAACGAGAGGATTGGAATGCGCACCTTCGATGAGATGTATCTGGACCCCGCTGCCCCGAATGCCGCGGTGCGAGAGCACTATCGGGACTACGCGCAGTGGCTTTCCAGGCAGTCGCCCGAGTTGCTGCGTGCGCGCAGCGAAGAGGCGGAAATCGTGTTTCGCCGCGTGGGCATCACCTTTGCCGTCTATGGCGACAAGGATGAGAGCGGCGCGGGCACCGAGCGCCTGATTCCGTTCGACCTGATTCCGCGTGTGATTCCCTCGCAGGAGTGGAGCCGCATGCAGGCCGGGCTGGCCCAGCGCGTGACGGCCCTCAACCGCTTTATCGGCGATTGCTATCACGGCCAGGACATGGTGCGCGCAGGCCTGATTCCGCAGGAGCTGGTGCGGGGCAACAGCCAGTACCGCCCGGAGATGGAGGGCATCAAGGTGCCCAACGATGTGTACGCCAATATTGCAGGCATAGACATCGTGCGAGCCCCCGATGCGGCGGGCAACGGCGTGTACTACGTGCTGGAAGACAATCTGCGCGTGCCTTCCGGCGTGTCATACATGCTGGAAAACCGCCGCATGATGATGCGTCTGTTCCCCGAGCTGTTCAGCAAGCACGCCGTGGCGCCTGTCGCCCATTACCCGGACATGCTGCTCGATACGCTGCGTGCCAGCGCCCCGCCCGGTGTGGCCGAACCCACCGTCGTGGTGCTGACGCCCGGCATGTACAACAGCGCGTATTTCGAACATGCCTTCCTCGCTCAGCAGATGGGGGTGGAGCTGGTCGAAGGGCAGGACCTGGTGGTGGAAAAAGACGTGGTCTATATGCGCACCACGCAGGGCCTGCAGCGCGTGGATGTGATCTACCGCCGTGTGGACGATGACTTTCTCGACTCCGAAGTTTTCCGCCCCACATCAACGCTGGGCTGTAAGGGCCTGATGCGCGCCTACCGCGCTGGTAACGTCAATATCTGCAACGCCGTAGGCACAGGGCTGGCTGACGATAAATCCGTCTACCCCTATGTGCCGGAGATGATTCGTTTCTATCTGGGTGAGGAGCCCATCTTGCAGAACGTGCCAACCTGGCTGTGCCGCAAGAGTGATGACCTCAAATACGTGCTCGATCATCTGCACGAACTGGTGGTCAAGGAAGTGCACGGCGCAGGCGGCTACGGCATGCTGATTGGCCCGGCGGCAACCAAGGCCGAGATCGAAGACTTCCGCCGTGTGCTGGTGGGCAACCCGAGCAACTACATTGCCCAGCCCACGCTGAGCCTGTCCACCTGTCCAACCATGGTGGATGCCGGCATTGCGCCGCGCCATATTGACTTGCGTCCCTTTGTGCTGACGGGCACAGAAGTGAACATGATCGCTGGTGGCCTGACGCGTGTGGCGCTCAAGGAAGGCTCTTTGGTGGTGAACTCATCTCAGGGCGGTGGCACCAAAGATACCTGGGTGCTGGAAGAACAAGAGGGAGGCCGCTGATGCTGAGTCGTACCGCCGATCATCTCTACTGGATGTCTCGCTACACCGAGCGGGCGGAGAACACCGCTCGAATGCTGAGCGTGTCCTACGAAACCGCCATGCTGCCCCAGAGCATTCGCGATGCCGAGCGCGGCTGGCACAGCGTGCTGTCCATCAGCGAGCTGGTGCCTTCGTTCATGGATCGCTATCGCACGGTAGATCAGGAGACGGTGCTGGAGTTCATGGTCTCCGATGAGGCCAACCCTTCCTCCATCTTCGCCTGCCTGAAAGCTGCGCGAGAGAACGCCCGCGCCGTGCGCGGCGCTTTGACCACCGAGTCGTGGGAGACGCAGAACCAGACCTGGCTGGCGCTGCAGCGCAACTTCAGCAAAGGTGGCTGGAAGAAAGACCCGGCGCAGTTCTTTGAGTGGGTCAAATACCGCTCGCATCTGTGGCGCGGCGTTTCGCTGGGTACCATGCTCAAGGACGAGGCCCTGCACTTTGTGCGACTGGGCACTTTTGTGGAGCGAGCCGACAACACCGCCCGTCTGCTGGATGTGAAGTTTCACGCCATTGAGCGCGACTACCACGGCATGCCGCGCGGGCGGGGCATGGCTAACTTTGACTTCTATCACTGGAGCGCGCTGCTACGCAGCGTCTCGGCCTTTGAGGTCTATCGCAAGGTCTATCGCGACGTGATTACGCCAGAGCGTGTGGCCGAGTTGCTGATGCTGCGGGTGGACATGCCGCGCTCGCTGCTGGCCAGCATGCGCGAAGTGGTCAAGAACCTGGAGCGTGTGTCCAACGACCACTCGCAGGAAACCGAGCGCAAGGCGGGGCGCCTGCTTGCCGATCTGCAATATGGGCGCATCGACGAGATACTGACTACCGGACTGCATGCTTACCTCACGCAGTTTCTGGACCGTATCAGTGATCTGGGCTCGGGCATCAGCCATGACTTCCTGATGCCAAGCTAGAGCCAACTGGCGCAAAAAAAGCGGTCCATCAGGGACCGCTTTTTTATGGGTAACCGTTGAGTTACTCGATCTCGCCCATCAGCGACTGCAGATAGTTCTGCGAGCCCACCTTGTCGATCAGGTCGATCTGGGTTTCCAGGAAGTCGATGTGCTCTTCGGTGTCGTCCAGAATCTTTTGCAGCAGATCGCGCGAGACATAGTCACGCACGGATTCGCAGTGGGCAATGCCGTCCTTGATGGTTTGCTGGGCGGCTTGCTCCAGGCGCAGGTCGCTGGCCAGAGCTTCTGGCACGTCTTCACCGATCTGCAGCTTGCCCAGATCCTGCAGATTGGGCAGGCCGTCCAGCATGAAGATGCGGTCCATCAGCCAGTCGGCGTGCTTCATCTCGCCGATGGACTCTTCGTATTCCTTCTTGGCCAGCTTGTCGAAGCCCCAGTGCTTGTACATGCGGTAGTGCAGAAAGTACTGGTTGATGGCGGTCAGCTCGTTCTTGAGTTGGGCTTGCAGCCAGGAAATAACTTGTGCATCACCTTTCATGGGGGACTCCTTCTTTGGCGGGTGTTGTGTTGCAGAGATTGTCGCTGCTTTATGCGACAGATCAATAAAGTCCACGCTCTGGCGCATTGGCTGCATATGAGGCGTGTTCTCGTTTAGCTTACGATTTGTGCGGTCACTGGCGCGCCTTTGCTTATTGACAGGCTGATGACAACAAAAGCTATGAGCGTGATTGAAGGACTATTGGCTTGAAGCGGGCAGATTCGGACCACAATACAAAGCTGAGCTGCAAAGCGATGCGCAGCTTGGCCTCAGAATCACTGGAACAGGGTTTGATAGATTTATCAAATTGAATTGATTCAATCAATTGATTGGATCAATTGAAAAAGTCGACCTAAACTTCATCCTGTCATCAACACTAACCACAAGGAAACAGCAAATGTCTTCTCTGATCAATACGCAAGTTCAACCGTTCAAGACCGAAGCTTACGTGAACCGTAACGGCAAGGGTGAATTCATCACCGTGACCGAAGAGAGCCTGAAGGGCAAGTGGTCTGTTGTGATCTTCATGCCTGCTGCTTTCACTTTCAACTGCCCTACCGAAATCGAAGACGCAGCCAACAACTACGCCGAGTTCCAGAAGGCCGGTGCCGAAGTCTTCATCGTGACGACCGACACCCACTTCTCGCACAAGGTGTGGCACGAAACCTCCGACGCAGTGGGCAAGGCTCAGTTCCCCCTGGTTGGCGATCCTACCCACCAGCTGACCAACGCTTTCGGCGTGCACATTGCTGAAGAAGGTCTGGCTCTGCGCGGTACCTTCGTGATCAACCCCGAAGGCGTGATCAAGACCATGGAAGTGCACTCCAACGAAATCGCTCGTGACGTGTCCGAAACTCTGCGCAAGCTGAAGGCTGCTCAGTTCACCGCCGCCAACCCTGGCCAAGTGTGCCCCGCCAAGTGGAAGGAAGGCGCCAACACCATCACTCCTTCGCTGGACCTGGTTGGCAAGATCTAAGCCTGATTAATATCGGCTGAGCGCGAAAGCGCTCTCAAAGCCGGACGACGATCAGGCACCCGGTGCCTGTCCGTCCGGTTTTTTTACGCCCAGTTTTTGCTTTTATGGGCGGGCAAATGGCTTCAAGGCCTTTGCTGCACGGCATCAACAACTCAAAAATTGATAGGAATCCACCATGCTCGACGATCAACTCAAAGCCCAACTCGCCGCCTACCTGGAACGTGTGCAGCAGCCGTTTGAGCTGGTGGCTTCTCTGGATGACAGCGAGACCAGCGCCCAGATGCGCGATCTGCTGGAAACCATCCAGTCCCTGCGCAGCAACAAGATCACGCTGCGCACTGATGGCAACGATGCGCGCAAGCCTTCGTTCCTGCTCAAGCGCGAAGGCGCTGACAACCAGCTGCGTTTTGCGGGTCTGCCCCTGGGTCATGAATTCACCTCGCTGGTGCTGGCCCTGCTGTGGACAGGCGGCCACCCACCCAAGGTGGAGCAGGATGTGATCGACCAGATCAAGGCGCTGGACGGTGACTTCAACTTCGAGGTCTACATGAGCCTGACCTGCCACAACTGCCCCGATGTGGTGCAGGCCCTGTCGCTGATGGCCATCCTGAACCCCAAGATCAAGACCACGGTGATTGAAGGCGGCGCCTTCCAGAAGGAAGTGACCGAGCGCGAAATCATGGCTGTGCCCATGGTGTTCATGAACGGCTCCGTGTTCGGTTCGGGCCGCATGAGCATCGAAGAAATCGTGGCCAAGCTCGATACCGGTGCGGCAGCGCGTGAAGCCGAGAAGATCTCGGCCAAGGAAGCGTTTGACGTGCTGGTGATCGGCGGTGGCCCCGCTGGTGCCGCAGCGGCTGTGTATGCAGCGCGCAAGGGCATTCGCACTGGCGTGGCGGCTGAGCGCTTTGGCGGTCAGGTCAACGACACGCTGGCCATCGAGAACTACATCTCCGTGCTGGAAACCGACGGTCCCAAGTTTGCCGCAGCGCTGGAAGCCCACACCCGTGCCTACGATGTGGACATCATGAACCTGCAGCGTGCCGAGAAGCTGATTCCCGCAGCGCAGCCTGGCGGTCTGGTGGAAGTGCAACTGGCCAACGGCGGCTCGCTCAAGGCCAAGACCGTGATTCTGTCCACGGGTGCCCGCTGGCGCAATGTGAATGTGCCCGGCGAAGCCGAGTACAAGAACAAGGGCGTGGCTTACTGCCCCCACTGCGACGGCCCCCTGTTCAAGGGCAAGCGCGTGTCGGTGATTGGCGGCGGTAACTCCGGCATCGAAGCGGCGATTGACCTGGCGGGTCTGGTGGCCCATGTCACGGTGGTGGAATTTGCCGATCAGCTCAAGGCCGATGCCGTGCTGGTCAAGAAGTTGCACAGCCTGCCCAATGTGACCGTGGTCACCAATGCCCAGACTACCGAAATCACCGGTGCCAGCGGCAAGGTCAACGGCCTGCGCTACAAGGACCGCACGACGGGCGTTGAGCACCAGGTTGAACTGGAAGGCGTGTTTGTGCAGATCGGTCTGGTACCCAACACCGAATGGCTCAAGGGCACCGTCGAGCTGAGCAAGTTTGGCGAAATCCTGGTGGATGCCAAGGGCCAGACGAATCTGCCTGGCGTGTTTGCTGCGGGTGACTGCACCACGGTGCCTTACAAGCAGATCGTGATTGCTGCGGGTGCTGGTGCTACGGCTGCGCTGTCGGCTTTCGATCACCTGATTCGCAACTAAGCATTAAAATGGCTTGAAGCGTATGTAGATAAAGCGCTGATAGCTATCAAAAAAGGACTGCATGGCGCAGTCCTTTTTTTGTGATCTGGGTTTACAGCGTCATCAGCATCACGATCACGGCGACGCCCATCAACGCGGTGGCGGCCCATCCCAATAAGCGGTGGCGGGTGGAGATCGTCAGCTCGCCCATGATGCGAGGTGACTGGCCCAGCCACAGCATCACAGCCATGATGGGCACCGAGATCACGCCGTTGACCACCGCGCTCCACACCAGGGCATTGATGGGGTCCACCTCCAGCATGCCAAGCA
Organism: Comamonas fluminis; assembly: GCF_019186805.1. Classification (NCBI taxonomy): domain Bacteria; kingdom Pseudomonadati; phylum Pseudomonadota; class Betaproteobacteria; order Burkholderiales; family Comamonadaceae; genus Comamonas; species Comamonas fluminis. Next base: position 1,337,640 of record NZ_CP066783.1, read on the forward strand.
CCGTGCCCAGGCCCGTGGCCGCAATGATGAGGCCGTAGAAGCCGCGTGCCTCCTGAAAATCATGCGAGAGGCTGGCCTTCCAGCCCAGCATGTCGCTGACGGCATAGGCGGCAGAACCGGCGAGCACCGGCACGGCCAGCAAGCCTGTGCCGATGATGCCCAGTGAAAACACGGTAAAAGCCAAATCTCCAGCCACGGGGCGCAGCGCTTCGGCAGCCTGTGCCGAGGTCTGAATCTCTGTGATGCCATGCAGATTCAGTGTGACGGCAGTGGCCACCACAATGCTCAGCGCAACGCCGTTGGACAGCAGCATGCCCACTGTGGTGTCCATGCGTATGCGGGCCAGGTGTTCCTGGACATAAGCCGGAATCTGGCGCAGTGCGCGGGCATCAGGCAGCAGGCGCTGGTCTTCGACTTCCTGCGCGGCCTGCCAGAAAAACAGGTAGGGGCTAATGGTCGTGCCCAGCACCGCAACCACCATGGCAGCGTAGTCGCGCAGCGATGCACCTGCAGGGAAAAATTTCCAGGGCTGTATCGATTCAATCGCCATTTGCTTGAGCGGCACATGCACCACCATCACCACGGCGAAATAGGCCAGCAGCGAAAGCGTGAGCCACTTGAGCAGGCGCACCGAGCGCTCATACGAAAAAAGCACCTGAGCCAGCAGGCAGATGGCGCCGAAGAACAGGCTCAGCAGCATGGGGTTGCCGCCCACAATGAGGCGCGCCGCCTCAGCCATGGCACCGATATCGGCTGCGATATTGATGGTGTTGGCCACCACCAGTAGCGCGATCAGGCTGCGGGTCAGCCAGCGGGGGCACAGCGCCGTCATATTGGCGGCCAGCCCACGGCCCGTGGCCCAGCCAATGCGGGCAGACAGCATCTGAATGCCAATCATCAGCGGCGTGGTCACCAGCAGCATCCACACCAGACCAAAGCGCCATTGCGCACCGGCCTGCGAATAGGTGGCAATGCCGCTGGGGTCGTCATCGGCTGCACCGGTGATAAGACCTGGGCCAAGACGGCGTGCGGCGGCGATGCTGCGAGGCACCAGCACAGACCCGCGCAGAAATTTTGGGGTGAAATGTGACATGACTCACTTCCTGCAGACCTGCGGCAGCAGGCTGCGAATGGCGGCTTTTAAAGGGCCCTCTCACACCCCTTGCCGCCGAGGTGTCAGCGCTGGAGTGAGGTGGCCCCGTGACTTCGGTCAGGGGACATGGTGAATCAACAGGAAATGCAGACAGGGCGGATCATGAACCTGCGGCAAAGCGCTCGCAAGTGGCCGATCTCTGCATTCATGAAAAGAATGGGTAAAGTATTTTTAATTTGTTATTGAGAATTATTCGCATATACTAAGCACCAATCAGCCAGCACATGCAGTAGCCAGCAACGGACTTCCTATCCGCGCCGCTAACCAGAAGCCAGCTCTTATCCATTCAATGAATCGAGAGGGTTTTCTGTATGGCATCAGCTGCTGCTGAGCGCGCCTGTTTCAAGGCGTCTTTTCCATCTGTCATTCATCCGCTGGCATTGGCCTGTGCGCTCGTCTGTGCCACGACCGCAGTGCAGGCTCAGCAGGCGCAACCTGAGCCCAATAGCGCTGCAGTCAAGGTTGCACAAGCAAATACCGCTATCCAAATTGCAGCAGCCCACGCTGACCGCAATGCGCCCGTGATGCGCGATGTGGTGGTCAGCGCATCGCGTGATGAGCAAGATGCCGACAGCCTGCCCATGACGGTGGACGTCATCGACGCCAAGCAGATGGAGGAAGACCAGATTGGCGACATTCGCGAGCTGGCTACCAAGCTGCCCAACGTGGAAGTGGCGCGCAGCCCGGCGCGCTTTTCGCTGGCGGGTTTATCCACCGGGCGCGATCAGAACAGTGGCTTCAACATTCGTGGTCTGGATGGCAACCGCGTGCTGATGCTAGTGGATGGCGTGCGCCTGCCGCGCAGCTACACCTTCAGCGCCAATTCTTTTGGTCGTGACTATCTGGATCTGGGTTTGGTGCAGCGCGTGGAAGTGCTGCGCGGCTCGGTGCCTGCGCTGTATGGCTCGGATGGCATGGGCGGCCTGGTCAACTTCATCACCATGCAGCCCGATGATTTGCTCAAGGATGGCAAGACCATTGGCGGCCGCGTTTCGGCCAGCTATGACGGTTCGGACAACGGCAAGCGCGTGGGTGCGACGATTGCCGGGCGCGCCAGCCCTGAATGGAGCTGGCTGGTGTCTGCCGGTATTGGCCGCTCAAGTGCGCTGGAAAACATGGGCAGCAATAGCGCAAACGGCGCATTGCGCACCACGCCCAACCCGGAAAAAGACAAAAGCCATTCGCTGCTGGGCCGGCTGGTCTACACACCATCGGCTGTGCAAAAACATGTGTTCACGCTGGAAAACGTGGACAAGCACGCCGACTACGATTTGCTGAGCGCACGCTCGGCCACGGTGACCGATTCGCAGGCGCAAACCACCATGAAGCGCTGGCGTGCCAGCTGGCAGGGCGAGTGGCGCGATCTGAATACGGCGCTGGCCGACGAGATCAAGCTGATGGCCAGCTATCAGAGCTCGGACTCGCGTGAGTTCGTGACCGAAACCCGTACCCCGCCGCTGGCCTATCGCGAACGCGATGTGACCTATGACGAAGATGCGCTGCAGCTGCATGCTCAGGCCGGCAAGACGCTGCGCTGGGGCGCCAATTCCAGTGGCAAGTTCACCTACGGTGTGGACTATCTGCGCGGCAAGGTGGTCAACACGCAGGACGGCATCACCCCGCCAGCGGGCGAGAGCTTCCCGCTCAAGCGCTTCCCCGACACCACCGAAACCTCGACGGCGCTGTTTGCGCAGGCTGAGCTGCATTACGGCGCTTTCAGCCTGACGCCCGGCGTGCGTGCCGAGCACTACAGCATCAAGCCCAAGCAGCAGGGCTTCGGTGGCACGGTGGTCAGCAATTCGGATTCAGCCATCTCGCCCAAGCTGGGCGCCATGTTTCAGATGAACGATGCCTGGTCGGTGTATGGCAATTACGCCGCGGGCTTCCGGGCGCCGAATGCAGGGCAGATCAATGCCTTCTTCGAAAACCCGCTGGCCTTCTACAAAAGCATTCCCAATCCTGATCTCAAGCCCGAAAAGAGCAACACCTTCGAGCTGGGTCTGCGTGGTCGCCTGAATGCGCTGCGCCTGGATGCTGCTGCCTTCACGGGCCGCTACAAGGACTTCATTCAGGATCAGGTGCAGGTTGCAGGCCAGTACGGCGACCGCAACAACCCGGCCGTGTTCCAGTCCGTCAACCTGAACCGCGTGCATATCAGCGGCTTTGAGCTGAAGGCCGATTACGACTGGGGCCAGTTTGCGGGCGGTAACTGGCGCACCAACGCTGCCTACGGCTATACCAAGGGCACGGACAAGAACACCAACAAGCCGGTGGACACCATCTCGCCGCAGCAGTTTGTGCTGGGCGTGCGCTATGACCGATCTACCGTTGGAGTTCAGCTCAGCGCGTCGCATTGGGCGGGCAAAAAGGCCAAGGACGCTGCAGCCGGTGCCTGGCTCAGCCCGTCGGCCACGGTGGTGGATTTGAGCGCGCAATGGCGCATTCGTCCCGGCACCCGCCTGAATGTGGGCGTCTACAACCTGACCGACAAAAAGTACTGGCGCTGGGCTGATGTGCGTGGCCTGACGGGCACCACACAGATTGCTGACGCTTACAGCCAGCCGGGCCGCAATGTGCGCGTGTCTCTGGTTCAGGACTTCTGATTTTGTAGCTGACGGCGCATGATGCATAAGCGCCTGAGGCTGTTTTGACTCAAAAAACTGCGGGAGTGTGCCATGTCTGTTTACGAGAACACCGCCAATGCCCAGAACAACACGGGCAGCCGCGACGAGGAATACCTGCTGACCGAAACCGAAGCCCAACTGGCGACGGTGCTGGCCCTGATGACGGGCTTTAGCCAGGGCTGCTGCGCGGTCCACCGCTCGCCCATGGCTCAGCGCGTGGCCGAGCAACTGGCACGCATGGCCGAGGGCCGCGATGGCAACGACCGATCTGACGACATGCGCCACTTTCTGCAAAAGCTGGGACAGCGCTGGGCCACCGTGGCCCAGGTGCTGGCGCAGCCAGAGCAAGCCACAGAAGCCAGTTTTGACGACGAATTTTCCCAACCACAACCGCACTGGCACCACAGCCCGGAGACCCTGCAATGAACGCCATCAACCCAACTGAAATCCAAACCCTGACCGCGGTCCAGATTCGCGAGCAGTTTGCCCAGCAGCGTGAGCAAGGCCTGCGCGCCAAGGATGCCGCCGAGGCGCTGCATCTGAGCGAAGGTGCTGTCATTGCTGCTCATGGCGGAGAGCATGAGCGCACGCTCAAGGCTGTGCCGCTGCGCGCCGAATGGCTGGACATTCTCAAAGGGCTGGAAGCCTGCGGCACGGTGATGGCACTGACCCGCAACGAATCCACCGTGCATGAAAAAGATGGCGTCTATCAAAAGCTTTCGGCGCAGGGCCCTGTAGGGCTGGCGCTGGGCCGTGAGATTGATTTGCGCTTGTTCTTCATGCACTGGCATGCCGGCTTTGCCGTGACTGAAGCGGCTGCCAACGGCAACCGCCCCGCCATGCACAGCCTGCAGTTTTATGACGCAGCAGGTCGCGCTGTGCACAAGGTGTTTGCCCGCGAAGCCACTGATATGAATGCATGGAGTGCGCTGGTAGATCGCTTTGCAGAGCCATCTGCGGGCTATGTGTTCCGTGAGCCCGCAGCCAAGCCTGCTATCAAGGCCGATAGCGAAATCGACGTGCCCGCTCTGACGCAGGCATGGGCTGATATGAAGGATACGCACGAGTTCTTCGAGATGCTGCGCAAGTTTGGTGCCGAGCGTCAGCAGGCATTCCGTCTGGTGCCCCAGTATTGCGAGCGCCTTAGCACCGATGCGATCACCCAGTTGCTGGGCAATGCGGCGGTGGATGGCGTCTCCATCATGGTGTTTGTGGGCAGCAGCGGCTGTATTCAGATTCACACCGGCCCGGTTTCCAATATTCAGCCCATGGACGGCAAGAACGGCGTGCGCTGGATCAATGTGCTGGACAAGGGCTTCAATCTGCACCTGCGCACTGACATGATTGCCAACGTGTGGCTGGTGCAAAAGCCGACTTCCGATGGCGTGGTGACCTCGGTCGAAGCCTTTGACGCCGAAGGCAACAACATGGCCATGTTCTTTGGCGAACGCAAGCCCGGTCAGCCCGAGCTGCAAAGCTGGCGCGAACTGGCAGAGGGCCTGCCGCGCAACGCGGCGATGGTGGAGGCAGCATGAGCGCGCAGCCAATCTCTCGCCGACAGGGCATGCAGTGGCTGGGCGCAGCAGTTGCAGGGGCCGCGCTGCCAGGGCTGGCGCAGGCCAGCACTGTAACGACACCGGCGGCCAAGCGGCTGGTGTCGCTCAGCGGCGCTTTGACTGAAGTGGTCTATCTGCTCAACGCCCAGAGCCTGCTGGTAGGCACGGACACCACCAGTCTGTACCCCGAGGCCGCGCAGAAAACGGCCAAGGTGGGTTATGTGCGCCAGCTCTCGGCCGAAGGCCTGCTGTCACTCAAGCCTGATGCCGTGGTTGGCACCAGCGATGCCGGGCCTCCGGTAGTGATTGAGCAGATTCGCCAGGCTGGTGTGCGCGTGGCGCTGATTGCTGCCAAGCACAACTGGGCCGAGGTGCAGGAAAAAGTCAAAGTCGTGGGCCGCGAAACAGGCCGTGTGGCGGAAGCTGACAAGCTGCTGGCGCAGCTTGATGCCCAGTGGTCCGCAGTGCAGGCACAGGTGGCCAAGGCTGCGCGCAAGCCGCGTGTGCTGTTTGTGATGTCGCACGCTGGCAGCCCTCAGGTTTCGGGCAAGGGCACGGCTGCCAATGCGCTGATTCAGTACGCAGGCTGCGTCAACGCCATTGACCAGTTCGACGGCTACAAGCCGCTGACCGCTGAAGCGCTGGCCAGTGCTGCACCTGAGGTCATCATCAATACCACGCAGGGTATAGAAGCGCTGGGCGGTGAAGCCGCTTTCTGGAAGCGGCCCGAGCTGGCGCTGACGCCTGCATTTGCCAAGAAGGCACTGGTCACGCTGGAGGCCAGTCACCTGCTGGGCTTTGGCCCGCGCCTGCCCAGCGCAGTGCAGGCACTGCATATGCGTGCCCTGCAGTGGGTGGCCTGATGAGCGCCGTGGCCGTCAAACCCGGGTCGCTGCCTGCGCAGGTGCCTGTTGCCGTATCGCGCTGGCGCACACCGGCAGGCCGGCTTAACCGCAGCGCAGCGCTGCTGCTGGGCGCGGTGCTGGTGGTGTTGGCCATGGTCTGGGGCGCGGCCAGCGGTGCTTATGCGATTGCGCCAGCGCAGTTGCCAGGCATTGTCTGGGATGGTCTGCGCTGCCTGTTGGGCAGCGATGTGCAAACGGGCGCAGAGCATCTGGTGTTCCTCAATATCCGCCTGCCGCGCCTGCTGATGGGCGTGGCTGCTGGTGCTGGATTGGGGCTGGCGGGTGCGCTGATGCAAGGCCTGTTTCGCAACCCGCTGGCGGACCCGGGGCTGATTGGTGTGAGCAGCGGCGCAGCGCTGGCTGCGGGCATCACCATCGTGCTGGGCGGAGTGTATCTACCCTGGCTGCCGCGCCATCTGGGCAGTTGGGCGCTGGTGGCCATGGCCTTTGGCGGCGGTCTGGCTGTCACGGCTGTGGTCTATGTGCTGGGCCAGGTGCAGGGCACAACACGTATTGGTCTGATGCTGCTGGCCGGTATTGCCATCAATGCACTGGCCGGTGCGGGCCTGGGTTTCTTGAGTTTTGTCTCCACCGATGAGCAGCTGCGCAATCTGCAGATGTGGCTGCTGGGCAGTCTGGGCGCATCGCGCTGGAGTGCTGTGGGGCTGGTGGGCAGTGCGGTGGCTGTGAGTGTGCTGGCGGCGCTGGCGCTGGCCAGACCATTGAACGCGATTGCACTGGGTGAGGCGCAGGCCAACCTGCTGGGTGTGGCGGTAGAGAAAACCAAGCGCCGCGCGGTAATGGTGGCGGCACTGGCGGTGGGGGCTGTCACGGCCACCACGGGCATCATCGGCTTTATCGGTCTGGTCGCGCCGCACTGGGTGCGGCTGATAGCTGGGCCCGATCATCGCGTGGTGCTGCCGGGCTCGGCCTTGCTGGGGGCGGCGCTGGTAGTCAGTGCCGATGCAGTGGCACGCACCATTGCCAAACCGGCTGAGCTGCCGCTGGGTGTGTTGACTGCATTCATTGGTGTGCCATTGTTTCTGGCCATGCTGCGCCAGTTCAGGAGCAAAGTATGAATCCCTCCACACTGGAATGCCGCAATCTGGGTGTAGGCGTGGGCAAAGGCCCGCGTCTGGCCACTGTGGATGTGGTGCTGAATGCAGGGCGCTTTACCGCTATTCTTGGCCCCAATGGCGCGGGCAAATCCACGCTGATGTCCATGCTGGTGGGGGAACGCGCGCCGCAGTGCGGGCAGGTGCTGCTTGATGGCGCAGAGCTTTCCCGCCATGCCCCGCAGGCGCTGGCCATGCGGCGGGCCGTCATGCCCCAGGACTGCAGTGTGGCTTTTGATTTCACCGCGCAGGAAGTGGTGGAGCTGGGGCGCTACCCGCATCGTCAGCACGCTGGTGCGCAGGAGCCGCAGATTGTGCAGCAGGCCATGGCGCTGACAGGTGTCGATCACTTGGCGCAGCGCAGCATCAACACCCTGTCAGGTGGCGAGCGGGCTCGCACCCATCTGGCCAGAGCCCTGGCACAGATCTGGCATGCGCCGGACGGTGGCAGCGCCCGCTGGCTGCTGCTGGATGAGCCCACTGCAGCGCTTGACCTGGCCCATCAGCACCACGCCATGCGCTTGCTGCAGCAATGGGCTGCAGAGCAGGGCGTGGGCGTGGTGGCGGTGATTCACGACCTGAATCTGGCCCTGCGCTATGCCGATGATGTACTGGTGCTGGGAGGCGCAGCAGGTGTGAACCACGGCGCTGTGCTGGATGTGCTGCAGCCCGCGCTGGTGCAGCAAGTCTGGGGTATGCAGTGCGATGCAGTGCGCAGCAGCGACGGTGCGCTGCAATATATTTTTGTAGCGGATAGCGCTTTGGCTGCTTGATATTTCAGAGGTTTCAATATGAATCCGAAGCCAGTCGGGCGCAGGCTGCTTCAGATAAATGAGCAGATCAAACAGTTGTAAAACAGGTTTGAAACTGGCGTTACCTATGTGAGAGACAGCAAGCAAGGGCCGCCCCGCAGCGAGGCTGTCGTCCCCCTCCGCGAAGCAGAGAGGGGGAAGGCGCGGAAGCGCCTCAGGGGGAGCTGCACCAATCAATGCCCCAGATGCTGCGGCAGCACTTCCTGCAAGATCGTGGTGGCGATTTCTTCGATGGACTTGGTCGTGCTGGACAGCCACTCAATGCCGCTGCGGCGCATCATGGATTCGGCCTCGGCCACCTCATAGCGGCAGTTCTGCAGGCTGGCGTATTTGGAGTCGGGGCGGCGCTCATTGCGAATCGATGACAGGCGGGCCGGGTCAATCGTCAGGCCAAATAGCTTGGAGCGGAATGGCACCAGCGCCGGCGGCAGCTGCTTGCGGTCAAAGTCTTCGGGAATCAGCGGGTAGTTGGCAACCTTCAGACCAAACTGCATGGCCAGATACAGGCTGGTGGGGGTCTTGCCCGAGCGGCTTACGCCCACCAGAATCACGTCGGCGCCCGTCAGGTCGGTATTCGTCTGGCCATCATCGTGGGCCAGCGTGTAGTTGATGGCCTCCATGCGCTCCAGATATTCCTTGCTTTCGCTGATATCGGCAAAGCGGCCCACGCGGTGCAGCGATTTCTGGCCCAGTTCCAGCTCCAGCGGGCGCACAAAAGTGCCAAACATGTCGAAAACCTTGCCCTTGCAGGTGGTCTCGATCAGCTCCAGAAATTCCTGATTGACCAAAGTGGTGAACACAATGGGCTTTTTGCTCTCCACGGAGGCCACATGGTTGATCTGGCGAATGGCCTGATGCACCTTGTCCACCGAGTCCACAAACGGCACTCGCACGATGCGCGGCTTGGTGTCGAACTGCGCCATGATGGCGGTGCCAAAGGTCTCAGCGGTGATGCCTGTGCCGTCAGAAATGACAAAAATTGTATGGGTATGCATGGTGCGCGCAGTGATTAGATAAGGGGCGGGTTGGCAATGCCATGTCCCGCACTCTGAAACAGGTTTGAGCCACGCGAAGCTCGCCAGCTCGGCCTACAATGACGCCCATTATTCCCAAATTCCAGCCCATGCTCGTTGACGGTCAACATCCAGAACAGCAAAGCACTGCATTGATGCGGCATGGGTTTGCGTGCCCCGGGCCATTGCGCCCCGGCGGACGCCAGCGTACCGATTTTTAACTTTGGAGCTTTCCCATGTCTCAACTGTTCGAAGCGACCGCACTGGTCGTTCCGTTTGAAAAACTGAGAATGTCTGATGTCGAGTCCGTAGGCGGCAAGAACGCCTCGCTCGGCGAAATGATCTCGCAACTGCCTCAGGGCGTGCGCGTGCCTACCGGCTTCGCCACCACAGCCCATGCATTCCGCGACTTCCTGGCCTACGAAGGCCTGGCAGGCAAGATTTCTGCGAAGCTGGCCGCTCTGGATGTGGACGATGTCCGTGCCCTGGCCGCTGTGGGCGCTGAAATCCGCGCCATGGTGGAAAACCAGCCTTTCCCTGCCGATCTGGAAAAGGCCATCCGTGAGGAATTCGTTCGCCTGCAAGGCGGCAATGCCGAAGCCTCTTTCGCCGTGCGTTCTTCTGCCACCGCAGAAGATCTGCCTGACGCATCGTTTGCTGGCCAGCAGGAAACCTTCCTGAACGTGGTGGGTATCGAAGACGTGCTGCACAAGATGAAGGAAGTGTTCGCGTCGCTGTACAACGACCGCGCCATCTCCTACCGCGTGCACAAGGGCTTCGAGCACGACGTGGTGGCTCTGTCCGCTGGCGTGCAGCGCATGGTACGTTCTGACCTGGGCGCTGCTGGCGTGATGTTCACCATCGACACCGAATCCGGCTTTGAAGAAGTGGTGTTCATCACTTCCAGCTACGGCCTGGGTGAGACCGTGGTGCAGGGCGCCGTGAACCCCGACGAGTTCTATGTGCACAAGCCCATGCTCAAGGCTGGTAACAAGGCACTGATTCGCCGCAATCTGGGCTCCAAGCTGATCCAGATGGTGTTCTCGACTCCTGAAGAGAAGGCTGTGGACGGCAAGCTGGTCAAGACCACCGATGTGGCTCATGAACTGCGCAACCGTTACTCCCTGACCGACGCCGACGTTGAGCAACTGGCTCGTTACGCGTTGGTGATCGAAGAGCACTATGGTCGCCCCATGGACATCGAGTGGGGCAAGGACGGCACCGACGGCCATCTGTATATCCTGCAGGCACGTCCTGAAACCGTGAAGAGCCAGTCCAAGGGCCAGGCCGAGCTGCGCTACAAGCTCAAGGGCACCGGCAATGTGCTGGCCGAAGGCCGCGCCATTGGCCAGAAGATCGGTACCGGCCCTGTGCGTCTGGTGTCTGATATTTCGCAGATGGACCAGGTGCAAGCTGGCGACGTGCTGGTGACAGACATGACCGACCCTAACTGGGAACCCGTCATGAAGAAGGCTTCGGCCATCGTCACCAACCGTGGCGGTCGTACCTGCCACGCCGCCATCATTGCGCGCGAACTGGGTATTCCTGCTGTCGTGGGCTGCGGCAACGCCACCGATCTGCTCAAGGCAGATACGCTGGTGACCGTGTCCTGCGCTGAAGGCGATACTGGCAAGATCTACGACGGTCTGATCGAGACCGAAGTGACCGAGGTCAAGCGCGGCGAAATGCCCGCGATCCCGACCAAGATCATGATGAACGTGGGCAACCCCCAGCTGGCTTTTGACTTTGCCCAGCTGCCCAACGAAGGCGTGGGTCTGGCCCGTCTGGAATTCATTATCAACAACAACATCGGTGTGCACCCCAAGGCCATCCTGGACTACCCCGCCGTGGCTCCTGACCTGAAGAAGGCTGTGGAATCCGTGGCCCGTGGTCACGCATCGCCCCGTGCTTTCTACGTGGACAAGGTCGCCGAAGGCGTGGCAACCATTGCCGCCGCTTTCTGGCCCAAGCCTGTCATCGTGCGTATGTCGGACTTCAAGTCCAACGAATACCGCAAGCTGATTGGCGGCAGCCGCTATGAGCCCGAGGAAGAGAACCCCATGCTGGGCTTCCGTGGCGCAGCACGCTACATCTCCCAAGAGTTCGGCGAAGCCTTCAAGATGGAGTGCGAAGCTCTCAAGCGCGTGCGCGAAGAGATGGGTCTGAGCAACATCAAGATCATGATTCCGTTCGTGCGTACGCTGGGCCAGGCCAAGCGCGTGACCGAGCTGCTGGCTGAAAATGGCTTGAAGCGCGGCGAGAACGGCCTGCAGCTGATCATGATGTGCGAAGTGCCTTCCAACGCCATCCTGGCGGACGAATTCCTCGAGTACTTCGACGGCTTCTCCGTGGGCTCCAACGACCTGACTCAGCTGACCCTGGGTCTGGACCGTGACTCCGGTCTGGAACTGCTGGCTGCTGACTTCGACGAGCGCGATCCTGCGGTCAAGAAGATGCTCAGCCGCGCCATCAAGGCTTGCCGCGACCAGGACAAGTACGTGGGTATCTGCGGCCAGGGCCCTTCGGATCACCCGGATTTTGCCAAGTGGCTGGCTGACGAAGGTATTTCGTCCATCTCTCTGAACCCTGACAGCGTGGTCTCCACCTGGCAGAAACTGGCTGAATAAGCCCGCGCATCGCCATGCAGACGCATCAAGCGCCCATGCATGACGATGCTGCGTCGGACGCTTTGTTCGACGCCTTTGGCAAGCCGCGGGAAGTGACCTTCCCGCCGGACTTCCACGACATACACCACCTGAGACTCAAGGCCTTGTTGCTGACGATCTGGGTGGTGTTTTCATTTGGCACCAGCTACTTTGCGCGGGATCTGCAGGCCTTGTTTCCCAACTGGCCGGCGGCTTACTGGATGGCAGCGCAAGGCGCTGTGCTGGTGTTTCTGGCGCTGATCGTGGTGTACTGCGTAGCCATGAACTATTTCGAGCGCAAGCAGGCCAAGACGGCCACAGAGGCGCAAGTGCAAGGCCCGGTTTCGCAAGCCCCGGTTTCGCAAGCCCCGGTTTCTCGCGACTTTAACGACTCTCATGTCTGAGCGGCCGCAGCTCAGTCGCGCTTATCACTGGCGCCTGCATCGCATTCTTTTCCTTTATGTGCTGGGTGTTCTGGGCTTTCTGGGTGCCATGTTCTGGGCCGAAGCTCGGGGTCTGTCGCGGCACTGGATAGGGCCGATCTTTCTGTTTTGCACCGTGATGGTCTATGCAGGCATTGGCGTGTATTCACGCACCAGTGACGCAGAAGAGTATTTCGTGGCCGGGCGGCGCATTCCGCCGTTCTACAACGGCATGGCCGCCGCTGCGGACTGGATGAGCGCCGCCTCTTTCATCAGTCTCTCCGGTGCGCTCTATCTGCAAGGCTTTTCGGGGGCAGGCACGCAACCCGGGGGGCTGGCCTATGTGCTGGGCTGGACGGGCGGGTTCTGTCTGGTGGGCATGCTGATCGCCCCTTATTTGCGGGCCATGAATCTCTACACCGTGCCGGACTTTTTTCAGGCCCGGTTTGGCGGGCGCTGGCCGCGCATTATTGCGGCACTGGCTGCGATTACCTGTTCATTTACCTATGTGGTGGCGCAGATCTATGGCGTGGGCCTGATTGCCGCGCGGCTGACAGGGGTGCAGTTTGAGATCGGCATCATGCTGGGGCTGGGGGGCGTGCTGCTGTGCTCGTTTCTGGGTGGCATGCGGGCCATCACCTGGACGCAGGTGGCGCAGTATGTGGTGATCTTGCTGGCCTTTATGCTGCCTGTGTCCTGGCTGGCTTACAAACAGCTGGGCACGCCCTGGGCGCCCGCTGCCTACGGGCAGCAACTGAGCAAGATTGCCCGTATGGAGCAGCAGCTCATGGCGTCTGAGGCCGAGCAGTCTGTCGTGGCCGCCTATCGCACCCGCGCCGAGGTGCTGCAGGCCAAGCTGCGCGATGTGCCCAATGTGCTGACGGCCGAGCGTCAGGCGCTGGCCGAGCATATTCGTGAGCTGCGCACCAGCAGCGGCAATATTGGCGCCATCATGGAGGCCAGCCGGGAACTGGCTTCCATGCCCAAGGACGAAGCTGCAGCACGCGAGCGCTGGACCCGCGAGCTGCGCGAGGCCTATGAAAAAGCCCAGCCTCTGGGCGGCATTCCGCCGCAAAGCCAGCCCTTTGCTGGTAACCCGCATGGCAGCCCGCAGGAGCAGCAGGCCTATGAAGTCAGTCGCCGCAATTTTCTGGCGCTGGTCTTTTGCCTGATGGTGGGCACCGCAGGTCTGCCGCATCTGCTCACTCGCTACTACACAGCGCCCTCGGTGGCTGCGGCGCGCAGCTCGGTGGCCTGGTCTCTGTTCTTTATCGGCCTGTTGTATCTGAGTGCCCCGGCGCTGGCGGTGCTGGTCAAGTACGAGGTCATGAACAATCTGGTGGGCACGCATTTCGATGCCCTGCCCAACTGGATGGCGCAATGGGCCCGCGTGGATGGGGCTTTGCTGTCGGTGGAGGATATCAACGGCGACGGCATTTTGCAGTTTGGCGAAATTCGCATGGGCGCCGATCTGATCATGCTGGCCACGCCAGAGCTGGGTGGCATGCCCTATGTGGTGTCTGGGCTGGTGGCTGCGGGTGGGCTGGCTGCGGCGCTGTCCACGGCAGATGGTTTGCTGCTGACCATCAGCAATGCGCTGGTGCGTGATCTCTACTATCAGGAGCGCCAGCGCATGGAGACCGTCAAGCGCCGCATCTCACCCGAGCAGCGTGTGATTCTCTCCAAGTTTGCCCTGCTTCTGGTGGCGCTTTCTGCCGCTTTTGTGGCGGCACGGCGTTCGTCGGACATTCTGCCCATGGTCTCCGCCTCGTTCTCGCTTGCGGCCTCAGCCTTTGTGCCGGCCATGGTGATGGGGATTTTCTGGCGGGGCACCACAAGGCGCGGCGCGGTGGCGGGCATGCTCAGCGGTCTGACGGTGACCCTGTATTACATGGCTGCCCATGTGCAAGGCCTGCAAGGCGTTCTGCCCGAGGTTCTGCGTACTGAAACGCTGTGGTGGGAAATTCAGCCCGTCTCCGCAGGCGTGTTCGGTGTACCTGTCGGGTTCGCCGTCACACTGCTGGTCAGCTGGTGGGATGGTCGGCGCACGGTGCGCTGATTCAATGCGCTATCAACTCCTGATTTCATAGCTGCTTGCGCTTTCATCTATTGGGCTGCAGCAGTTTTTCTTGAATTTTTGCATGGGCTTTGCGCTTGCGCAGCCGTGCCGCATGGCTTGCACGTAAACCCGCTTTGCATGCGCAGCCAAGCCTGTCACGCTGCTCAGGTTCAATAGAAAGCACAGCCATGCATCTGATTAAAACAGCAGAGGGACAACAGGCCTTCAAAGAGCGTCATGCGGATTTAGGCCAGCGTCTGCGGTCGGCATTTTTGCTGTTCGATGGCAACCGCAGCCTGCTGCAGGTGCTGGAAGCCACTTCTGCCATGGGCATCAGCAAGGATGACATTCTGGCGCTGGTCAGCAGAGGCTGGCTGGCCGAGAAAACCGGCGCTGCCGTACCTGCGGCTGCGCCCGTGTCGGAGCTTCAGCCCCCGGCACTGGCTCCTGCCGAGGTGGATGAAAAAAGCATAGCTGGCCGTTACCAGAAGGCTTATCCCATGGCTGTCAGCATTACGGGTGGGCTGGGCTTGAAAGGCTTTCGTCTGAATCTGGCCGTGGAAGCCGCCATGGGCTATGAGCAACTGGTGGAACTGGCACCGCGCATCCGTTCTGCGGCGGGCGACAAGGCTTATGCGCCGCTGCACAAGGCTTTGTTTGAGGCAGAGAAAACGCAGTAGAGCTGAATTGAGTGGCGTGTCGCCATGAAAAAAGCGACCTTTTCAGGTCGCTTTTTTGTGAAGTGCTTGCGCGGGACGTAGATCAGACAGCCAGCAGTTCCACGTCGAACTTCAGGGTGGCGTTGGGAGGAATCACGCCGCCCGCGCCACGTGCGCCGTAGCCCAGTTCAGCGGGGATCAGCAAAGTGCGCTGGCCGCCAACCTTCATGCCTTGCACGCCTTCGTCCCAGCCCTTGATCACCATGCCGGCGCCCAGAGGGAAGACGAAGGGATCATTGCGGTCCTTGCTGGAGTCGAACTTGGCGCCTTGCACGCCATTGTTGTAGAGCCAGCCGGTGTAGTGCACGGTCACGTTCTTGCCGGCCTGGGCTTCGGCACCTTCACCCACAACGGTGTCTTCATATTGCAGGCCAGAGGCGGTAGTGTTGAAAGCCATGATGGATTTCCTTTCAGCGCGAAAAGCAGAAAAAGGCGATGGAAAAAAGGGCCGGCCAAGCTTGCTTGGGGCCCCTGGATGATATCGATGGATGCGTTGGCTGACGAGGGCGCGGGGCCACTGTAGCCCAAGCTTTACTTCTTGGCGCGCGCTGCCACCCAGCGGTTGGCAAAGGCTTGCACATCAGACAGGCGCTTGAGCAGGTCCTGACCCGCCAGCGTCACGGTGTAGCCGTCGCTGCCGTGTTCCAGCAGGCCGCATTCACGCAGTTCCTTGATGCGGGTGTTCAGGGTGTTGGGGGTGATACCGCCCACGCTGTCTTGCAGCAGTCGGAAGGTCTGGGGATGACCATCCCGTAGAGCCCACAGCACGCGCAGAGCATATCGGCACTCGAGCTTCTCGAACAGCTGGTTGATGGCGGCGTTTTCTTTGGAGCTCATGGACGCTTCTCCTTGCGCAGTGATGTTGTTAGAGCCTGACGCACTAGCCTGTGCGCTCAGTGCCTAGTCGGGTTGACTATAGCGGTTAAATTATTTTGCTACAAGTTTAGTAGCTCCAAATCTGCAACTGCAACGCCTTGAGGTGATAAACACGACAAACTACGTGCAAGTGTTGCAGGGTTGCCACGAAACCCGAGTGCCGAGCCGCGTGCTTCAGGGTTTATAGCAATGTGCAGAGCTTGCGAGCGCCATTGCTGGCGATTGACAGGAGAATCCCCAATAGCAAGCACTGGCTTTCATGAGTTTTGGAGCGCTTTTGGCTTCAGCTCAAATGAATATATGCGCTGATAGCTATGAAAATCATAGTTAACCAAGCTTGCTGCTTGCTTGCTGAAGCTGCACCAGCAACTGCAGCAGCCGGTTGGCTGGTGTGGCAATGCCCAGCGCCTGCCCGCGCTGCACCACATAGCCATTGAGATGGTCGATCTCGGTCGCTTTGCCGCGTGCCAGATCCTGCGCAGTGGATGAAAGCTGGCCGGGCATGGTGCGGGCTATTGCAGCCACTGCTTCGTCCAGTTGCGGGGGCAGATCCACGCCATCGGCCTGGGCCACGGCCTTGCATTCACGGATGATGTCCTGCATGACTGCCTCTGTGCCTGCCTGGGCTACCAGCCAGCCGTAGGACTGCTGGGTGAGTGCAGACAGGGCGTTGTACACGCAGTTGATGATGAGCTTTTGCCACAGCGCTGCACGCACGCCATGCGAAACCTCGGTGGGAATGCCTGCGGCGCTGAACTGCTGTGCGATGCAATCGCTTTTCGGGCCGGGGGCAATGACCAGCTCGCCCCGCCCGAAATGGCGCACATGGCCAGCGCCCGCCATGGCGGTAGCCACATAGACCACAGTGGCCGCCACGGGCTGCGCGCCAAGAATGCGGCGCACGCGCTCGTCGTTGTCCACGCCGTTTTGCAGGCACAGCACCTGCGTGTGCGGGGCAAGATAAGGCTGGATCTGGGCTGCGGCGTGTTCGGTATCGGTGGACTTTACGCAGAAAAGCACTACATCAGCCCCGGCAATACTGGCGGCATCGGTGCTGGCCGTCACGGGAATGAAGAGGTCCTGGCTGGACGTCTGCAGTCTCAGCCCTTGCTGGGCAATGGCTTGCACATGCGCAGCCCTGCCAATCAAAGTCACGGGATGACCGGCTCGGGCCAGCAGCGCTCCAAAATAGCAGCCCACGGAGCCTGCGCCCATGACGGCAATGGACAGTGGGTGCGATGGTGAGAGTGTGGGCTCTGTCATGGTGATGAAGCTCAGGTCTTGAGCTTGAGCAGGTGGCTCATGAGCTGAGCGGTGGAGGTTTCAATTTCCAGAAAGTCCTGCAGCGATTTGCCAGTCTGCCATGAGGCATTTCAGCTATTGCTGCTCAGGCTCTGTTTCCAGCTGTCCTGGCCTGTTGCAAATTCAATAGCGCTAATCATTTGCTGGACGCGCGCTGCCGGCAGATCTTTGCCTGTGAAAACGGCACGCCAGTTGGACATCTCTGCATCCACCCCCTGTTCGCGCAGGGAGGGTATGCCAAACATGCTGCGGCGCGAAGACACTCCAAGTGCGCGCAGCTTGCCGCTTTGCAGTGCAGCGCGGAATTCGCTGTAGCCAGAGATGCCGACCTGGACCTGCTTTTGCAGCAGGGTCTGCACCACCTCGTTGCCACCGGGGAAGGCCTTGTATTGCAGCTGCTCGACATTGGCTTTGGACAGACGGGCCAGCATGCCGGCGTACATATGGTCCACGCCGCCTGCGGAGCCCCCGGCAATCGTCACGGAGGCCAGGTTCTCGCGCATGGCCTTGGTTAAAGCCTTGGGGTCGGTGATGGGGGAGTCCGCAGGCACGGCCACGACCAGATAGTCGCTGGTCAGTCGTGCCAGCGCCTGCACCTTCTGCAAATCATTGGAAGTCTTGTTCAGTGCCAGTGCACCCACCATGACCATGCCGCCAATCAGCAGGCTATTGGGGTCGCTGCCATAGCGCTGGGTGTACTCGGCCAGACCGATGGTGCCGCCCTTGCCGCCAATGTTTTCGTAGATGACTTTGTCCACCATGCCGCTGCTGGTCAGCGCAGCGCCCAGTGCACGGCCGGTCTGATCCCAGCCGCCGCCGGGGTTGGCGGGAATCACGATGCGCAACTGAGCGCCCAGACGCTGCGCCGGGTTGGCCAGCGCGCTGTTCAGGCTCAGGCTGGAGCCCGCCAGCAGGGCGGAGGCGTAGCCCAGCCATTGACGGCGTGAAAGGGGTTGAGTCTTGGTTTTTTGTATATGCCCAGTCATGTCTTGTCTCCTCTTTGTTGGCGGCAATGGGCTGGCGTGCAAGCAAAGGCTTGCTGACCAGACCCCCATGCAAAAAAGCCCCGACCGAAAGGGTCAGGGCTTTGTTGTGGAAATTGGCTAAAGGCCAGTTCCTTGTGCAGCTTACAGCGAATCGATGAAGCTGCGCAGCTTGTCGGAGCGCGAAGGGTGCTTGAGCTTGCGCAGTGCCTTGGCTTCTATTTGGCGGATGCGCTCGCGGGTCACATCGAACTGCTTGCCCACTTCTTCCAGCGTGTGGTCGGTGGACATTTCGATACCGAAGCGCATGCGCAGCACCTTGGCTTCGCGGGGAGTCAGGCCATCCAGGATGTCCTTGACCACATCGCGCAGGCCGGCTTGCATGGCCGCGTCGATAGGCGCGGTGTTGTTGCCGTCTTCGATGAAGTCGCCCAGGTGGGAGTCGTCATCATCACCGATGGGGGTTTCCATCGAGATAGGCTCCTTGGCGATCTTCATGATCTTGCGGATCTTGTCCTCGGGAATCTCCATCTTGGCCGCCAGGATGGACGCATCGGGCTCGAAACCAAACTCTTGCAAGTGCTGGCGCGAGATGCGGTTCATCTTGTTGATGGTCTCGATCATGTGCACGGGGATACGGATCGTGCGGGCCTGGTCAGCGATGGAGCGCGTGATGGCCTGACGGATCCACCAGGTGGCATAGGTCGAGAACTTGTAGCCGCGGCGGTATTCAAACTTGTCCACGGCCTTCATCAGGCCGATGTTGCCTTCCTGGATCAGATCCAGGAACTGCAGACCACGGTTGGTGTACTTCTTGGCGATGGAGATCACGAGACGCAAGTTGGCCTCGATCATTTCCTTCTTGGCGTCGCGGCTGGCGCGCTCGCCGTTGTTCATGCGCTTGTTGATGCTCTTGAGTTCATCCAGCGGCACCACCACGCGGGCTTGCAGGTCGATCAGGTTCTGCTGCAGCTCCTGCACAGGTGGAATGTTGCGTTCCAGCACAGCGCTGTAGGGCTTGCCTGCATTGGCGTGCTTGATGACCCATTCCAGGTTCAGCAGGTTGGGCGGGAAGTCCTTGATGAACAGTTCCTGCGACATGCCGCACTTGTCCACGATGATCTTGCGCAGCTCGCGTTCCTTCTTGCGCACGTCATCGACCTGCGCACGCACCAGATCGCACAGCTTCTCAATCGTCTTGGCAGTGAAGCGGATGGTCATCAGCTGCTCGGTAATGGAGCGCTGCACCTTCATGTACGTCTCGGAGCCGTAGCCGTCCTTGTCGTACACCTTGTGCATCTTCTCGAACTGCTCGCGCATGGAGTCGAAACGGCTCAGCGCTTCGTTCTTCAGCTCTTCCAGCTTCTTGGTCAGCGCCTTGGAGCCGCCCTTGCCGTCATCATCGTCTTCTTCGTCGTATTCGTCGAAGTCTTCTTCGGCCACGTAGTCGTCGTTTTCGTCAGCATTGACGAAGCCGTCCACCACAGTAGAGATGACAACCTTGCCTTCGCGGATTTCCTCAGCCATGGTGAGGATTTCGGCGATGGTGGCGGGGGAAGCCGAGATGGCTTCCATCATGTCCATCAAGCCACCTTCGATGCGCTTGGCGATTTCAATTTCGCCTTCGCGTGTCAGCAGCTCGACCGTGCCCATTTCGCGCATGTACATGCGAACGGGGTCGGTCGTGCGGCCGAATTCGGAGTCCACGGTCGAGAGCGCAGCTTCTGCTTCTTCTTCCGCTTCTTCTTCGGTGGTGGCCGATTGTCCGGTGTTGTTCAGCAGCAGGGTTTCCGCATCGGGAGTCTGCTCGTACACGGCCACGCCCATGTCGTTCAACATGGAGATCACGACTTCCAGCGTTTCAGCATCGACCAGCTTGTCGGGCAGGTGGTCGTTGATTTCGGCGTGAGTCAGGTAGCCGCGGGTCTTGCCCAGCTTGATCAGCATTTTCAGACGCTGACGGCGGGTGTTCATTTCCTCTTCGGTCAGAACGGTTTCGTCCAGACCAAATTCCTTCATCAAGGCGCGTTCCTTGGCCTTGCTGATCTTCATGCGCAGAGGCTTGACCTTTTCGGTCGGTGCGGCAGCAGACGTTTCTGTCGCCACTTCCTCTTCGACTTCGCCTTCCAGATCGCTGTCAATGTCGGACAGGTCGGCGTCGTCCATGTCCTCTTCCTTGGCCTTGGGCTTGCGGCCGCGCTTGGCGGGGGCCTTGGCTGCATCGGCGCTGGCTGCGGGAGCCTTGACAGCAGCGGCCGTCTTTTTGGCAGGGGCCTTCTTGGCGGCTGCAGGCTTCTTGGCCGCAGGTGCAGCGGCAGTGTCTTCGTCCTCGGCCTTCTTGCGGCCGCGCTTGGGAGTTGCCTGCGCCAGCAGCGCATCGGCCATGGCTTTGAGTTCGGCTTGTGACTTGGTAACCACGGTGGTGTCTTTCTTGGCTTCGGCCGCAGTTGCGGCACTCTTCTTCGCCGCAGGCTTGGCACTGGCCTTTTTGGGCTCTGCTGCGGAAGTGGAAGTTTTAGAGGTCTTGGGCTTCGCGGAAGCTTCGGGGGCCTGCTTGGACTTCACGGACTTTGAAACGGGCATGAACACCTCTCACGGTACGAACACACACAAACACACAAAGGAAAACGGAATATGCAAACAAACGCCACGCATGCTGGCGCGCGATCAGGCCAAGCCTGATCTGATTGAGCAAGAAGCTCCAAGGCAAGATGTTGGGGCGATCATTTGGTGTGCAGTCCTTGCGGAAATTGGGCCATGCAGTTGCTGCCATCACGTGATTCCTTCACGGGGCCCTGGCCGGAGGTGCTGCTGTCGCTCTTGCCTGTAACCTCTAAATTATACCTTTTATTCAGATGTCAAGAGCTGGCACTCATAATTACAGATAATTTTTTTCTTCTCTGCTGAAATTCAATGTAGCGCCTTGCAGCAGTAGGGTCTGTAGCTATCTCTTTGAGAGCTTTTCCCTCTTCGCGCTTCAGGTGTTCTACCAAGATCAGGTTCAAAGTGCCGCGCAATTCGCGGCGCAATTCTTCGACTTCACCTTCTGGCGTGGCATGGGCGCCATTCATCAGTTTGCTGGCCAGAACTTCGCAGGCAGCGCCTTGCATCTGCTCGCGCAAAACTGCCCAGGAACGAGGGCCTGATTCAGTAAATTGGGCTTCCAGCCAGCGAAACAAGGGGGCATGCGTGCTGTTGCAGCTGGCCAGGGCGTCAAAGTCTTCATGGGTCATTTCTTCCATGAATTCCATGTGGCACATCAGCATGCGGGCGGCCTGGTCTTCGCGGCTGACCGGGGTAGGGCGCGGGCCCAGCTGTGGCGGGTTCCAGTCCTCGCCTTTTTTGCCCCAGGGCTTGCGGGGGCGGTTACCAAACTCACGGCGACCGCGCCAGTTGCCGCCATCCTGCTGTGGGTAGCTGGGCTGACTGTTGGGCGCATCCCATTCGGGGGCGCTGTCCCAGCTGGAGGGTGGCGCATCCCATTCGGGCGGTTGGCTATCAGGGGCGGTGGGCGTGGCAGGTGCGGCGCGGCGCGCAATGGGGGCGGTGCGTGCGGCTTCCTGCGCCCAGATGTCCGTGAGGTCGCGGCTGTCCAGCTGTGCCAGCGAGGCAATCTCGGACAGCAGCTGGCGCTTGAGTGCGCCATCCGGCAGCAGCGACCACAGCGGGCGCGCATTGCTGGCCATGTGGGCACGGCCCTCGGTCTGGCCCAAGTCGCAGCCTTCGCTGGCTGCATCAATGAGAAAGCGACTCAGCGGCGTAGCATCGCCCACGTAGCGCGAGAACGCTTCCGGCCCGAACTCGCGGATAAAACTGTCCGGGTCATGCTCGGACGGCAGAAACAGAAATTTGACGGAGCGGGTGTCGGTGGCCAGTGGCAGGGCCGCATCCAGCGCCTTGCGTGCGGCGCGGCGGCCTGCGCCGTCACCGTCAAAGCTGAAGACCACGGCATCGGTAAAGCGAAACAGCTTTTGCACATGCTCGGGGGTGCAGGCCGTTCCCAGCGTGGCCACGGCATTGGCAAAACCCAGCTGTGCCAGGGCCACCACGTCCATATAGCCTTCGGTAACCAGGGCGTAGCCCATGTCGCGCAGGGACTGACGGGCTTCGTACAGACCGTACAACTCGCGGCCCTTGTGGAAGACCGGGGTTTCAGGCGAGTTCAGGTATTTGGGCTTTTCATCGCCAAACACGCGCCCGCCAAACCCTATGCATTCGCCTTTGACATTGCGAATGGGGAACATGAGCCGGTCGCGGAAGCGGTCATAGCGGCGGCTGTCTTCCTCGCCCACGATGACGAGGCCGCATTCTTCCAGCTGCGGGTTGTCGTATTCGGCAAACACGCTAGCCAAGCCATGCCAGCCCGGTGGTGCATAGCCCAGGCCAAAGCGCTTGGAGACCTCGCCAGAGACACCGCGCTTTTTCAGATATTCAATGGCTTTGGGCGCCGCCTTGAGCTGCTTGCGGTAGGATTCGCCTGCTTTTTCCAGCAGGTCGCTCAGGGTTTCGGCCTTTTGTTTTTGCTGGGCCTGGCGCTGGCGCTCGGCCGGGCTGATGTCATCTTGCGGAACTTGCAGGCCGCACTGGTTGGCAAGTTCCTGCACGGCTTCCACAAAGCCCATGCCGGCATGCTCCATCAGAAAACCGATGGCATTGCCGTTCTTGCCGCAGCCAAAGCAGTGAAAGAACTGTTTGCTGGGGCTGACAGTGAAGGAGGGCGACTTTTCGCCATGAAATGGGCACAGGCCCATAAAGTTGGCGCCGCCCTTTTTGAGCTGCACATAGCGACCCACGATATCAACGACATCGACGCGGGAGAGCAACTCTTGGATAAACGATTGGGGAATGGCCACCGGCGTATTTTGCCTCTTCGCGCCGTTGCCAGTCGGCAGACAAAAAAAAGCCTGCACCCATGGGTGCAGGCCTGGTCTCCGGTTGTCTGGATCTTGTCCAGACTCTCCTCTAAAAAGTCTCCTCCTCCACACCGTCTTGAGCGATTCAGGCCGGGCTTCGTGCGGGGAGGAAGCAAGGCATGTCTGCCAGCGTTGGCAGTCATCGTCTCAGGACATGGCTGCATTCTAAGAGCGATTTGAGCAGTGCATCAAAGCTATGTCAGATAAATGATGTCTTATAGATGACTTGTATAAATATTGCGCATGAGGCTATTCATGTGCTGTGTATGCAGGCGCTCTAGTTGATTGTTTTTAATGAATTTAATTGGGTTTCAGGAATTACTGAAAGAGGTGTTCATTCCTAATGACCCTGCGCAAAGCTTTGGAATATTTGGCATGAGGACTGCATGAAAGTGCGCAGCAAGCTGTGTTGCACGCATGACGCCGATGAGCAGACGGGCTTGGCAGCCACCGTGTGTACCTGAACTTCTGTCAAGGCCTGTTCACCTGCACCAGCCGTCGAACTGCCGGCTAGCTTCTGCTGGGGCGCCGAATACGCGGGTTCGATGTGTGAATCCTCTTTCAACGAGGCGGCGCAGGCAGGAACAAGCCTTGGTATCGCCACTTTTGCTATCTATTCAGAAGCTGCTTGCACAGATCTATCAAAGATTCCATGGTGTTTTTTATAAAAAACTGAATGGGTTCCATGCGCCCAAATTACCAAGTTTCAGTGATATGCACCGGGGCCAATAGAACATCCAATAGCAGCCAATTCTTCCCACTTTTGAACGAGATGGCCACTATGAACCGCACAGCACTCCGCCTCAGCACCTTGGCCTCAGCCACCGCTCTGCTCGTCGCTTGTGGTGGCGGTGGTGACGCGAGCGATGCGCCGGTCACGCCAGTTACGCCCGAGGCCCGTGAGCTGAAAGTCGGCGACCAATACACCGTTGCCGTGCAGGTGGGCGATCAGGCGCCCAGCAGCCAAAGCTTTCGCGTCTACGGCATCAGCGAGCAGCTCAAGGTTGTCGGCAGTGACTCCGGCAATTTGGTGGCTGGCAGCTTGTTTGCCCTGCCCGAAGACATGGAAAGCGCGAAGAGCCAGACGGGCGCCTCTTCGTACAAGCTGTCGGTGGGCGCGTTTGAGGAAGCGCTTGAGTCCCTGCTGCTGGCGCAGTCTCAATCGCAATCAACGAGCGTGCTCAAGTTGGCCAAGGCCTCCAGCGCCGATACCAGCTCTGCCGCCCCTGCTGCCGTGGTGCGCGAGTTGGCTGACCTCGATTCTGACCTGCCTGCCGTGGTAACAGACCTGTTGCGCTCGGGCCTGACGCCGCTTGAGTATGTGCAGTTCTACGACGCGCTGGACGGCGCGCCTGGGTTTGTTGACAAGGAAGACGCCGAAGGCCAGTTGCTTGGCTTCTTCCAGACCGTGCAGGACGAGGTCGAGCAAGGCCCCAGCTGCGGCAACATCAGGCACAGCATCAACTGGTGTTCCAAGACCCCTACCACTACTGCTGGCATCACCAAGCCTTCTACGGGCTACGTGCCCAACCAGAAGGATTTCCTGGCTGCGCTAGCTGCACAAGGCCTGAGCTGGCAAGACTTTCTGGCGCGCATGAACGCGCGCGGCCAGGACTATGCGGACCTGTTGCTGGCCTTCAACGAATGGGCTGTGAGGACTGCGCCCGCGTTCGATGCCAACCTCTTCCCTGCCTTCATCGCCGCCTACCTGGCGGGCGACGCTGGCAATGCCGCAACTGTGCAGTCCAGCGCAGCCAGCAAGGCCGCTGTCGCCGTGCAGGCGCAAAACAGCATCGACATGAACGCCGTGATGCAGGGCTTGGGCTCGATAGTGGCGCCAGTCTGGGACTTCCTCAAGAACGCCAGCGGGTTGCCAGGTGGCTACAACCTGACGAACTTTGTGCTGTCCTCGAAGGACATTGAGCCAGCGCATTACGCCAACGCCACATCGGGCCAGTCCGAGCAAGTAGTCGTGAGAGTTTTTGATGGCGATCGCGTCTGGACGAAGGCGCAGTTTCGCCTGGCAGGCCAATACAACGCCACGCACCAGACGCTGGGCGGGCGCTGGATACCGAAGCTCAGCTTTGAGGTGATCTCGGAACCTGCCGCGCGCAACATCGGGCTGACGGCGCGGGCCAATATGGTCAGTGTGGTCAACGCAGGCAGCCAGGACGAGCCCATTCCCCAGGCCGTGGTGCGCGTGGACATTACGCAGGGTAGTGCGTTCAATACGAAAATCAACAATGTCTGGTTCCTTGCACATGGCACAGAAGGCTTCAGCCTCATCGACGAGAACTAGGCCTGCTGATATGCGCTCAGGCTTCTGGCTTTCGCCGCTTTTTTGATCGCTGCGCGCCCATGATGCAGGCCATGCTTGTTTGGCGCGACGCCTGTGTGCAGGACTGCAGGGCAAGCGAATGAGGCTTGATCCAGGTCAGTTGTCAGCAACTTGCCAGTGAGCTGACTGGGAAACCGTGCAGTTGTAAGGCTGGCGTTCAGCTAGTTGGGGTAGAAAAGCTGCAGGAGACAAATATGACAAGTTCTTTCGACCTGCACCTGGCCCCCAATACCGCTAACTACGCTGCGCTGACGCCTTTGAGCTTTATTGCGCGCACCGCCGAGGTTTACCCCGACCGTCTGGCCATTGTTCATGGCGATTTGTGCCAGAACTGGGGGCAAACCTATGCGCGTTGCCGCCAGCTGGCCTGCAGCCTGCAGAAAATCGGTATCGGCAAGAACGATACCGTGGCCGTGATGTTGCCCAACACACCGCCCATGGTGGAAGCGCACTTTGGTGTGCCCATGTCGGGCGCGGTGCTCAATACGCTCAACACCCGTCTGGATGCCGAAACGCTGGCGTTCATGCTCGATCATGGTGAAGCCAAGGCCTTGATCGTGGACCCCGAGTTTGTGGGTGTGATGGCCAAGGCGCTCAAGCTGCGCCAGGGCACGCAGCCCATTCATGTGATTCAGGTGGAGGATGCCGTCTACGGCCAGGCCGCCGAGCAGATTGGCGACACTGATTACGAAAGCTTTGTGGCGCAGGGCGATGCCAGTTTTGACTGGCAACTGCCCGCCAATGAGTGGGATGCGATTGCGCTGAACTACACCAGCGGCACCACGGGCAACCCCAAGGGCGTGGTCTATCACCACCGTGGCGCGCACAACAACGCCATCAGCAATGTGCTGGAGTGGGACATGCCCAAGCATGCCGTCTATCTGTGGACGCTGCCCATGTTCCACTGCAATGGCTGGTGCTTCCCCTGGACGGTGGCGGCGCGTGCGGCTGTGAACGTCTGCCTGCGCCGTGTGGATGCGCAAGCGATTCTGGACGCCATTCGCAACCACGGCGTCACCCACTACTGCGGCGCGCCTATCGTGCACAGCCTGCTGGTCAATGCGCCAGCGGCGATGAAAGAGGGCGTGCCCGCAGGCGTCAAAGCCATGGTGGCGGGTGCAGCGCCACCGGCGTCGATGATTGAAGGTATGGAAGCCATGGGCTTTGACATCACCCATGTCTATGGTCTGACGGAAACCTACGGGCCTGCCACGGTCTGCGCCAAGCATGAAAGCTGGAACGAACTCGACATTGGCGAGCGCGCCCGTTTGAACTCACGCCAGGGGGTGCGCTATCACCTGCAGCGCTCTGCCGCCGTGCTGGACCCTGAAACCATGCAGCCCGTGCCGCATGACGGCCAGACCATGGGCGAGATCATGTTCCAGGGGAATATCGCCATGAAGGGCTACCTCAAGAACCCGGCTGCCACTGACGAGGCCTTCCGTGGCGGCTGGTTTCACAGTGGTGACCTGGCGGTGCAGCACCCCGATGGCTATATCCAGATCAAGGACCGCAGCAAGGACATCATCATCTCGGGCGGCGAAAACATCTCGTCCATTGAAGTGGAAGACGTGCTGTACCGTCACCCCGCCGTGCTGGCGGCGGCGGTGGTGGCCAAGCCCGATCCTAAGTGGGGCGAGACGCCCTGCGCCTTTATTGAACTGAAAGCTGGCGCCGAGACCACCGCTGAAGACATCATTGCCCACTGCAAAAAGCATCTGGCGGGCTACAAAGTGCCGCGCGCCGTGGTGTTTGGTGAGTTGCCCAAGACCAGTACCGGCAAGATTCAGAAGTTCGAGTTGCGCAAGCAGGTGTAAACCGGTTGAATGAGTCGCAAAAAGCCCGAGTCATCCAAGCTCGGGCTTTTGTTTTGATAGCTGCTTGCGCAGAGTATTAATAGAGTTTCATCGCTTTTTTATTAGAACTCTATGAATATCAAGCGCTATCAGCTCTTGTTTAGATAGCGATGACAGCCAGTGATCCAGGCAGCGATTCAAGCTTGTTCCGGTGCAATGCGCAGCCAGCCTTCTGGGGTCACACGCAGCACCTCGGCGCGGTGCGTGCTGGCGTCGATATGCCAGTCGCTCAGCACAATGCGCCACTGGTCCTTGCCCAAAGCGTGGTCGGCAGGCTGGTGGGTGTGGCCATGAATCAGCCAGGGCGCTTGGGCGGTCTGCATCCAGGTCGTGGTCATCTGCGCATCGGCATCCGCATAGGGGGCGCCGCTTTGCTTGCGCTGCTCGCTTTCACTGCGGGCGGACTTGCCAATCGCGCGGCGCACAGCCAGTGGCTGGGCCAGCAACTGCTGCTGCCAGGCGGCAGAGCGCGACAGAGCGCGAAACTGCTGGTACTCCACATCGCCCAGACACAGTGCATCACCGTGGCTGAGCAAAATATTCGGGCCTGCCCAGTGCAGCACGGTGGGCTCAGTCAGGCCGGTCATGCCGCTGCGGCGCAAAAATTCATTCCCCGCCAGAAAGTCGCGGTTGCCCACCATGAAGAACAGGGGGCGTTTTTGGGCGGCCTCACGCAGCAGGCCAGCGCATTCGGCTTCAAAGCTGCCCGCCTCATCCAGCGCATCGTCACCCACCCAGACTTCAAACAGATCGCCCAGCATAAAGATGGCGTCTGCCGTGCTGCGCTGCAGATAGTTGCGCCATGCCTGCACAGTCTGTGGTTCTGTGGGCTGCAGATGCAGATCGGAAATAAAGTCGATCACGCGCCAGTCCGGCGCGCCTTGCAGTTGCGCGACCTGAGGAGCAGTCGTGCGGGGATCTGAATGAACGATGGATTCAGTCATTTGAAAAAGTAAGCCGCTTCGAAAACAATAACGGCCCCGAGCGAGAGACGGCAAGCAAGAGCCGCCTCGCAGCGAGGCCGTCGTCCCCCTTGGGGGGAAGCCGCAAAGCGGCTCAGGGGGCAAATTACAGGGCCACTGCCTTATCGATCACCACGGCGTCAAAAGGCACGTCGTCGTGGAAACCCTTGCGAGTGGTGCGCACCTTCTTGATGGCGTCAACAATCTCTTCGCCCTTGACCACCTTGCCGAACACGGCGTAGCCCCAGCCCTGGCCGGTAGGCGCAGTGTGGTTCAGAAAAGCGTTGTCCACGGTGTTGATGAAGAACTGAGCCGTGGCGCTGTGAGGATCGCTGGTACGGGCCATGGCGATGGTGTACTTGTCGTTCTTCAGGCCGTTCTTGGCTTCGTTCTCGATGGGGGTGCCCGATTCCTTTTGCTTCATGTCGGCCGTGAAGCCGCCGCCCTGGATCATGAAGTTCTTGATCACGCGGTGAAAGATCGTGCCGTTGTAGAAGCCCTGGTTCACGTAGTTCAGGAAGTTCTCGGTGGACTTGGGTGCGTTCACAGCGTCCAGTTCCAGGGTGATCACGCCTTGGGTTGCTGTGTCAGCCACGTTGATGGTCACGTGCAGTTCGACTTGTGGGTTGCTCATGTCTGTGCTTTCTTGAGGTTTGAGAGGGAGTGGGGCGCTGTCATGTTCTGCAGCGCCGCCAGGGTGGAAGAGGGTTTACTTGACTTCGGTCGCCGACAGAATGGTGATCGGCGTTGTGGGCACATTTTGGTGCATGCCGCGGTTGCCCGTGGCGACGACGCGGATTTTGTCCACCACATCCATGCCGCTGATGACCTTGCCAAAGACGGCGTAGCCATAGCCATCAGGCTTGGGAGCGTTGAGCATGTCGTTGTTCACCACGTTGATGAAAAACTGCGAAGTGGCCGAGTTGGGGTTGCCAGTGCGTGCCATGGCAATCGTGCCGCGGTCATTCTTCAGGCCGTTGTTGGCTTCCAGCGGGATGGGGGCGCGGGTGGCTTTTTCCTTCATATTGGCGTCCATGCCGCCGCCCTGAATCATGAAACCGTCCATCACGCGGTGAAACACGGTGCCGTCATAGTGCTTGTCGCGCACGTATTGCAGAAAGTTGGCGGCGCTCTTGGGGGCCTTGGCCTCGTTCAGCTCCACCACGATCTTGCCCATGCTGGTGTTGAGTTCTACCTTGGACTGAGCCTGGGCAAAGCCGGGTGCTGCAAAAATAGTAGCTGTTAGCGCAATAGCGGAAAGGGCTTTAAGGCTGTTTCGGCGAAATTTCAGCATGGTTTTATCCTGAGGTTGGAAAGCCTGGTTTCTCCATGAATCTGGAGAGGCAGACTGGGAGCTGAGGGCGCCCAGCCTCTTGTGCAAGAGGGCGGGCATAAAAAACAGATGGGCTCAAGAGGCTTCAGCGCGGCGCAGCTGCGGCGGCTGGCGGCTGCAGCAACTCCTTGAGCTGCTTGAGCTTGGGGTTCAAAAGCGCAGGGCGACCCCCTTTGGCCAGAGACTGCGCATAAGACTGGTAAGCCAGACGGGCGTAGATATCGCCCAGGTTTTCATGGGCCACAGCGTAGTTCGGGTTGTTGCGCACGGCGGATTCCAGCGCAGCGCGGGCCTTGTCCAGATCACCCTGGCGGGCATAAATCACCGCCAGATTGTTATAGGGCTCGGGCAGCTCCGGATATTCCTCGGTCAACAGGCGAAAGGCAGTGATGGCTTCTTCCGTCTTGTTGTCATTGGTCAGTGCAATGGCGCGCAAAAAGCGCATCTGAGGGTCACGGGCGTTCTTGGCCAGATATTCGTCAGCTTTTTGCAGGGCCTGAGGTGCTTTGCCAGTTTTGAGCAACTGGGCAACATCTGTGTAATCGTCAGCGTAGGCGCTAGTGGCGGCCAGCATGACAGCAACCGCTGCCACACGTGCTGCCGAACCAAACAAGTTGCGTACAGGCATGTAGGTGCTTTCTATGTGCCGCAAGAGAGCTCTGCGACGCGGGCTTATACTGGCGGGAATTGTAGCTGAGGGGTGTGCGGAGCTTGGGCGTCATCAGGGACTGTGAGGTGTCCGGGTGCTTGCGTGCATTATTTCAGCCTCAGGGTATGGCAGATCCGGGCTATGCAAAGCAGCAGGCCGGAGCGGCTGGTGGCCACCCTCTCTCCCTAATTCAAGATTCATGAGTTTGCGCATCTACAACACGCTGTCGCGTGCATTGGAATCGTTTTCGCCCATCGAACCGGATCATGTGCGCATGTATGTGTGCGGCATGACGGTGTATGACCTGTGCCATCTGGGGCATGCCCGGTCCATGGTCGCATTTGACGTCGTGCAGCGCTGGCTGCGCGCCAGTGGCCTGCGTGTGACCTATGTGCGCAATATCACCGACATTGACGACAAGATCATCAAGCGCGCGGTGGAAAACGGCGAAACCATTCGCAGCCTGACCGATCGCATGATTGATGCGCTGCACCAGGATGCCGATGCGCTGGGCATCGAGCGCCCGACCATGGAGCCACGCGCCACCGAATATGTGCCGCAGATGCTGTCCATGATCGGCGCGCTGCAGACCAAGGGGCTGGCCTATCAGGCTGGTAATGGCGATGTGAACTATGCCGTGCGCAAGTTCCCCGGCTACGGCAAGTTGTCCGGCAAGTCGCTGGACGAACTCAATGCTGGCGAGCGCGTGGCAGTGGCCGATGGCAAGCATGACCCGCTGGACTTTGTGCTATGGAAGTCTGCCAAGGCCGAAGAGCCTGCCGATGTGAAATGGCAAAGCCCGTTTGGCGAAGGCCGCCCCGGCTGGCATATCGAATGCTCGGCCATGGGTTGCGAGCTGCTGGGCGAGAGCTTTGATATTCATGGCGGTGGCGCAGACCTGCAGTTTCCCCACCACGAAAACGAAATCGCCCAGAGCGAAGGTGCGACAGGCAAGACCTTTGCCCGCACCTGGATGCACAACGGCTTCATCAACGTGGACAACGAAAAGATGTCCAAGTCGCTGGGCAACTTCTTCACGATTCGCGATGTGCTCAAGGAATACGACGCCGAAACCGTGCGTTTCTTCGTCGTGCGCAGCCACTACCGCAGCCCGCTGAACTATTCCAATGTGCACCTGGACGACGCCCGCAGCGCGCTCAAACGCCTGTACACCGCGCTGAGTCTGGTGGCGGCTGATGAAGTTCAGATCGACTGGAGCAATCCTCATGCAGCCCGTTTCAAGGCGGCTATGGATGAAGACTTTGGCACGCCCGAGGCGGTGGCTGTGCTGTTTGAGCTGGCCGCCGAGGTCAACCGCAACAAGTCTTCTGAGACTGCAGGCCTGCTGAAGGCGCTGGGCGCTTGCCTGGGTCTGCTGCAGGACGAGCCGCAGAAGTTTCTGCAGGCTGGCACTGCTGGTGTGGACGCTGTGGCCATCGAGGCGCAGATTGCCGCCCGCGCTGCTGCCAAGGCCGAGAAAAACTGGGCCGAAGCGGACCGCATTCGCAAGGTGCTGCTGGAGCAGGGCATTGTGCTCAAGGATTCGCCCACGGGGACGACCTGGGAAGCGGCGGCCAAAGGTTGACCCTCATGCATAGCCCTGTGAACTGCCTGTGCGGTGTTGGGAGTCGTGCATGAGCGCGGTCAAGCACCTGGACACCATGGAGTATGAGCAGCTGCCGCTGGTGGCTGACCTGCCCGTGCTCGTCGGCCCCAAGGCACCTTTGCCTGTGGCGCCGATGGGCGTTGCCGCGCATGCAGAAGGCTCCGCAGAGGCGCCCAAGGCCGCAGCTGCGGCTAAAGCGGCACCTGCTGCAAAACCTGCAGCACCCAAGGTAGTGCTGGCGCTGCCTGATGGCGTTCCAGACTACTGGGCTGAAGCTTGCCGCCAGCTCATGCGCCGTGATCGCGTGCTCAAGCGCTTGATTCCGGCACTCAGTGCCCAGGCCATGCTGCCGCGCGCGCAGTGCCGTGACGAAGCCTTTGCCACACTGGCCCGCTCCATCGTGGGACAGCAGATTGCCGCCAAGTCTGCCAAGACGCTGTGGAACAAGTTTGCCAAGCTGCCTGCAGAAATGACGCCTGAGCTGGTGCTCAAGCTCAAGGTGGACGATATGCGTGCGGCAGGTCTGTCGGCACGCAAGGTGGACTATCTGGTGGATCTGGCGCTGCACTTCACTGAAAACCGGCTGCGCATGGATGAGTGGGCTGGCATGAGTGATGAGGCCATCGTTGCCGAACTCATGGCCATTCGTGGCCTCAGCCGCTGGACGGCAGAAAACTTTCTGATTTACTACCTGGCGCGGCCCAATGTGCTGCCGCTGGATGATGCTGGTTTGATACAGGGCATCTCTCTCAATTATTTTTCGGGTGATCCTGTCAGTCGCAGCGATGCCCGTGAGGTTGCCGAGGCTTGGAAACCGTGGTGTACGGTTGCAACTTGGTATATTTGGCGCTCGCTCGAGGCGCAGCCTGTGGCTGGATGACATCTGTCCACTGGCCGATTGCAAGCGTTGCAACAGGCTGGCACAAGGAGAAATACGTTGGCGAAAAAGAACTTTCTGGATTTTGAGCAGCCCATCGCTGAACTGGAATCCAAAATCGAAGAACTGCGTTATGTGCAAACCGAAAGCGCAGTCGATATCTCTGAAGAAATTGATCAGCTCAGCAAGAAAAGCCTGCAGCTGACCAAGGATATCTATAGCGACCTGACCCCCTGGCAGATCACCAAGATTGCTCGTCACATCGAGCGTCCCTATACGCTGGACTATGTGCGCGAATGCTTTACCGACTTTGTCGAAATGCATGGCGACCGCCACTTTGCCGATGACCAGTCCATCGTGGGCGGTCTGGCGCGCTTCAATGGCCAGCCCTGCATGATCATTGGTCACCAGAAGGGCCGTGACACCAAGGAGCGCACGCTGCGCAATTTCGGCATGACCCGCCCCGAAGGCTATCGCAAGGCTCTGCGCCTGATGAAGACGGCCGAGAAGTTCAAGCTGCCCGTGTTCACCTTTGTGGATACACCCGGCGCGTTTCCTGGCATTGATGCCGAAGAGCGTGGTCAGTCCGAAGCCATTGGCCGCAACATCTTCGAGATGGCGCAGCTGCAAACCCCCATCATCACCACCATCATTGGTGAGGGTGGCTCGGGTGGCGCGCTGGCGATTGCCGTGGCCGACCAGGTGCTGATGCTGCAGTACTCCGTGTACTCCGTGATCAGCCCCGAAGGCTGCGCTTCCATTCTGTGGAAGACCGGAGAGAAGGCGCAGGAAGCGGCCGATGCCATGGGCATCACTGCCCACCGTCTGAAGGCTCTGGGTCTGGTGGACAAGATCGTCAGCGAGCCCGTGGGCGGCGCGCACCGCGACCCCAAGCAGATGGGCGCTTTCCTCAAGCGTGCTCTGGGCGATGCCATGCGTCAGCTGTCGGACCTCAAGCCCAAGGAGCTGCAGGATCGCCGCTACGAGCGCATTCAAAGCTACGGCAAGTTTGCCGATACCAAGGCGGACAACCGCTGATCGCCGAGGCTCGGCCTCATGCGCACAATGGCTCCCAAGGGAGCCATTTGCTTTTGTGCCATAGAAATTCAATGAAATATGCCTCAAGCCATTACTGATAAAGCGGTATCAGCTATCAAAATGATTGTGATGGAGCTTGTTTCTCATGCTACTCAAGCCTGAGGTGGGGGGGGCTGATCGTGAAATGCACCCCGTCGATCAGGCTGTAAAGGCATTTCAGCCGGAACTGCCCCTGGCTGTCGCATTCAGTGGCGGTGCGGATTCATCGGCGCTGCTGCTGGCCTGTCATGCGCGCTGGCCCGGGCAGGTGAGGGCGATTCACGTGCACCACGGCCTGCAGGCGGCGGCTGACGGTTTTCAGCTGCATTGCGAAGCTGTATGTGCGGCGCATGGCATTCCCCTCAAAGTCTGCAAGATTGATGCGCGCAAGCAGCCAGGCCAAAGCCCGGAAGATGCAGCGCGGCAAGGGCGCTATCAGGCACTGATCGAGGCTGCAGAGCAGGATTGGCTGGATGAGGGCAGGCTGGCGCTGCAGCCCGTTCGTTCCATGGCGCTGGCCCAGCATGCCGATGACCAGGTTGAGACATTGCTGTTGGCGCTTTCCCGTGGCGCGGGAGTTGCAGGCTTGGCTGCCATGCCTGCCCACTGGCAAAGAGCAGGGCTGCAATGGTTCAGGCCTTTGCTGGAAGTGCCAGGCCAGGCCTTGAGGGATTGGTTGCAGCAGCGCAATATGACCTGGGTGGAAGACCCGACCAATACCGATCAAGGCTATACGCGCAACCGCATTCGCGCCCAGCTGCTACCGGTGCTGGAGCAGATATTTCCGCAATTTCGCAGCACCTTTGCCCGCAGCAGTGCGCACTGCGCGCAAGCCGCTGATTTGCTGCAAGAGCTTGCGGCATCGGATTTGCAGGCGGTGGGCAGCCCGCCGCGTATCCGTGATCTGCAGGCTTTGTCGCACCAGCGTCTGGCCAATGTTTTGCGTCACTGGCTGCGCAGTGAATACGGCACCACGCCTAGCGCAGCGCAGCTGACGCAGCTGGTTCAGCAGGTGTATGCATGCACTACGCGAGGGCACCGTATCCATATCAAGGTGGGTCGAGGC